>NZ_JBLXXR010000020.1:0-38118 GCF_048513535.1 Rothia sp. CCM 9416
TGGTCAGGTCATGGCCATGATTTTTGCTAAATCCACCCAGGGCCAGACCGGTTACGCTATTCCTTCATCGATTCTGCTGGAGGCGCTCAGCCAGGTGCACTCTGGCTCTCTTGCGGTCGCAACCGGCCAGTGTGCCGTCTAGGTAGGCTAGCCTGTGCCAGAAGCGGGTAAGAGGTAGCGCCCAGGGCCTATGAGGCTACTTCCTCAACTGCCGTTCTAAAAAGGTCAAGGCCAGTTCGTAGCCCTGGGCACCGGCACCGGTAATTACAGCGGTTGCTTGCGGAGAAACAAAAGAACGGTGGCGGAAAGGCTCTCGCTTATGCACATTGGACAGGTGAACCTCCACCACCGGTAGCTCGGCGGCCTCCAAGGCATCGTGCAGGGCAAGAGAGGTGTGGGTGTAGGCTGCCGGGTTAATGATGATCCCGGCTGCTTGGGTGCCTGCTGCCTGGATAGCGTCCACCAGGTCGCCCTCATGGTTGGACTGCATAAAGCTCAGCTCAAAACCCAGCTCCGCAGCCTGCTGGCGCAAGGTGGCCTCAATATCCGCCAGGGTGGTGTGCCCGTAGACCTCGGGCTTACGCGCTCCCAAGAGGTTGAGGTTGGGTCCGTTGATAACGGAAATGAGCTTGGATGCAGTCTGTCTATGTGCCATAGGTTCTAGTTTTTCACATAAAAGGGCCCGCCCCCTGTTTATCTGCTCGGTTGCAGGTAAACAAGAGGCGGACCTAGAGTAAATATTTTTTCTGGGTTTCACCGGGCTACGGTAGTCGCCCCAGCCCTGAGCCTTGGAAACAGGCTCAGGGGATTAGCCGGGCTAGCTCTTCTTAAAGTTAGCCTCAATGGACTCCATGACCGTGGGATCAGCCAGGGTGGTGGTGTCACCGACCGGGCGGTCCTCGGCTACGTCCTTGAGCAGGCGGCGCATAATCTTACCCGACCGGGTCTTGGGCAGGTCCTCCACGATGAGCACTCGCTTGGGCTTGGCGATGGGTGAAATCTCCACACCCACATGGGCGCGAATCTGCTCGGCCAGCTCAGCATCGTCGTAGCCTGCTGCCTTAGCCTCGTCGTTGAGAATGACGAAGGCCATGACGGCCTGGCCTGTGGTTTCGTCGCTAGCGCCGACAACGGCGGCCTCGGCAACAGCCGGGTGTGAAACCAGGGCCGACTCAATCTCGGGGGTGGAGAGGCGGTGGCCCGATACGTTCATGACATCGTCCACACGGCCCAGTACCCACAGGTCACCGTCAGTGTCGCGCTTAGCGCCGTCACCGGCAAAGTACATGCTCTCAAAACGAGACCAGTAGGTATCGACAAAACGGTCATCATCGCCCCAGATGGTGCGGAGCATAGAGGGCCAGGGCTCCCGAATGGTTAGAAAGCCGGACTGTTCGTTGGGCAGGGACTCGCCCAGATCATCGACCACGTCAATGGTGATACCGGGGATAGGCTGCTGGGCGCTACCGGGCTTAGCCACGGTAATACCGGGGAGCTGGGAGACCATGATGGCCCCGGTCTCAGTCTGCCACCAGGTATCAACGATGGGGCAGTTGCCCCCACCAATGACCCGGTGGAACCAGCGCCAGGCCTCGGGGTTAATAGCCTCACCCACGGTACCCAGTACGCGCAGGGAGCTCAGGTCGTACTTGGCGGGAATGTCCTCACCCCACTTCATCATGGTGCGGATAGCGGTGGGGGAGGTATACATGATGCTCACACCGTACTTTTGCACAATCTCCCAGAAGCGGCCACGGTGCGGGGCATCGGGAGTGCCCTCGTAAATGACCTGGGTGGCGCCGTTGACCAGAGGAGCGTAGGCAACATAGGAGTGGCCGGTTACCCAACCAACATCTGCGGTGCACCAGTAGACATCTGTCTCAGGCTTGAGGTCAAAGATGTTCCTGTGGGTAAAAGCGCCCTGGGTCAGGTAGCCACCGGTGGTGTGCAGAATACCCTTGGGCTTACCTGTGGTACCGGAGGTGTAGAGGATAAAGAGGGGATCCTCGGCGTTCTGGCGTGAGGGAGTGTGCTCGGTGGACTGCTCAGCGCTCAGCTCGTGCCACCAGACATCGCGGCCTTGCACCCAGCTGATCTCCTCACCGTTGCGTTGAACAACAAGGACGTGCTCGACGCTGGAGCCCCCCTTTTCTAGGGCGGCATCGACGGCGGGTTTGAGCATAGAAGGCTTACCACGGCGGTAGGAGCCGTCGGCGGTGATAACCAGCTTGGCCTCTCCGTCTTCGATACGGGAACGCAAGGCATCCGCCGAGAAGCCGCCAAATACTACCGAATGGACGGCACCGATGCGGGCGCAGGCCAGCATAGCAATCACAGCTTCGGCAATCATGGGCAGGTAGATGGCTACACGGTCACCCTTGGTCACGCCAAGAGATTCTAGGCCGTTGGCTACGCGGGATACCTGGTCTTTGAGCTGGGCGTAGGTGTAGGAGGCGGTGTCGCCGGGCTCGCCCTCAAAGAGCAGGGCGGTGCGCTCGCCCAGGCCGTTTTCAACGTGGCGGTCTACGGCGTTGTAGCAGGCGTTGAGCTCGCCGTCGGCAAACCACTTGGCGAAGGGAGGGGTGGACCAGTCGAGGGTTTGGGTGAAGGGCTTGTACCAGGTCAGCAGGTCACGAGCCTGTTCCGCCCAGAATTCGGGGCCTTTTTCCGTGGCTTCTTGGTAGATGCCGGGCTGGGCGTTGGCCTGGGCTGAGAATTCGGGGCTGGGTGCAAAGACGTCCTGGGTGTCGGTCATCAATATGCCTTCCTCTGTGTGTGGCGTCATAGACTTAGGCCACATTGTGGTTTTCTCCCCAACAATAGCGCATCTGTAGTTTATGTCACAAATTTAAGGTTCGTGTTGAGCGAACTGACACCGAACATCAGCTTGTCGCTTCTACGGGTAATCTCTAGGTATGCCCCAGTCCAAGAAGACACCAGCATCCGCAACAGCTATAGACCAGGAACCCGCACCCCCCACCGATACCGAGCGCCAGCTCCTAGAAATCCGCACCGTTCCCACCCCAGTCGCCGAGGCAGCCGCCCGCAAACGCGCCCGCGCCACCGCCACAAACCAGGCAGAAAGCCCCCTAGCCCGCACCCGCCGCGCCCGCAAAATCAACCGCATCCTGGGCCAAACCTATCCCTACGCCGTCGCAGAACTAGACTTCGATAACCCCTACCAGCTCCTGATCGCCACCGTACTCTCAGCCCAAACCACCGACGTGCGCGTCAACGCCACCACCCCCGAACTCTTCGCCCGCTACCCCGACGCCCAGGCCCTAGCAACCGCCCGACTCGAAGACATCGAAGACATGGTGCGACCCCTAGGCTTCTACCGCTCCAAAGCCAAATCAATCGTCAACCTGGCCGCCCAACTTGTAGCTGAACACAAAGGGGAAGTGCCGGGCAAGCTTGAAGACCTGGTCAAACTCCCCGGCGTGGGCCGAAAAACCGCATTCGTAGTGCTCGGCAACGCCTTTGGCAAGCCAGGCATCACCGTAGACACCCACTTTGGCAGGCTCTCCCGCAGGCTCGGATTCACCGACCAAGAAGACCCCACCAAAGTAGAGCAGGCGGTAGCAGAACTCTTTGAACCCAAAGACTGGACCCAGCTCTCCCACAGGCTGGTCTACCACGGGCGGCGCATCTGCCACTCCCAAAAACCAGCCTGCGGAGCCTGCCCCGTAGCTGACCTCTGCCCCGCCTACGGCACCGGCGAAACAGACCAAACCAAAGCCGCCAAACTCCTCAAATACGAGATGGCACCGGGCCGTGAGCGCCTACACCTACGTTTCCTCCAGGGAGCCACCCGCCGCCAGCTGCGAGCAGAAGGGTACTCACTCAGTGCCTAAAAACCCGCAAGCTCCCAACCAGATTCCTGCGTCAGAAGCGGGAGAACACCCCGCCCTAACCCAGCTCACAGACCTGGCCTACAGGGCCCCCGCCCTTGTCAAACAGAGGGAAAACTGGAACATCGGCGCAATTGACCCCCACACCATCAAACCCGCCGCCGTACTCCTACTCTTTGGCTTGCTCGACACCGCGCCAGCCCACCACCGCACCTGCCCCACCGTCACCAGCGACCTGGACCTGCTGCTACTAGTACGCTCCGACGGGCTACGCCATCACGCCGGGCAACCAGCCCTACCCGGTGGGCGCATCGACCCCGAAGACTACGACCAGGCGAAGAAAACCGGCCAGACAGTAGAACAGGTAGCAGCCCTCCGTGAAGCCGTCGAAGAAACCGGGCTAGATGCCAGCGGAGTGCGCCTGCTCGGGCAACTCCCACCCATCGACCTACCAGTCAGCAACTACCGGGTCACACCTGTACTGGGCTGGTGGGATTTACCCACCCCCGTGCAAGCAGTCGACAGGGAAGAATCAGCCCTAGTGGTGCGTGTGCCGGTCGCTGACCTGCTCGACCCAGCTAACCGCCACACCGCCACTGTGCGCCGGGGCAGAACCACCCATAAGTCACCGGCCTTTGACGTAACCAACGCGGACCAGAACTTCACCATCTGGGGCTTTACCGGGATTTTGCTCTCCCGGGTCTTTGAAGAACTGGGCTGGGAAGAACCCTGGGACAGGGAACAGACGCGGGAAGACCACACCTAGAAGATCGGTAATTTATAACCCCGCAGACGGTGTTCCCGTTAGCGCCCTTAAACGCCAGCCCCGAGCCAGCTAACGGGAACACCATCTGCTGGCTTTGATACCATGTGCCGCGTTAGCGCCCTTAAACGCCAGCCCCAAGCCAGCTAACAGTCATACCAGCTACGACGACCGAGCTACTTGGCGGTGGAATAGTCATCCGTGGTCACAACCGTTACCGGGAACTCCACATCCGTCTTCCCAAAAATCAGTTCGGCAGCGGTCTGCGCCGACTCCCGCACAATTTTCGTGCAGAGAGCCGCCTCACCCACCGGGCCGTAAAGCATAATCTCATCGTGCAAAAAATAGACCAGGCGCGACTGCAAACGCCGCCCAAAACGGCGTTCGGTACGTAGACGCCGGCGAATCTGTGCCATCCAGATAAGAGCCCACTCAGCGGCAGTACCCTGAATAAGGAAGTTGCGGGTAAACCGGCTCTGCGCGCGGGCCGCAGAGAGAGCGGCACGCTCATCGGCAGCGGTACCCTGACTGCGCTGAGCCTGAAACCAGGTGGCCGAAGGCGCAGGGGAAGTACGCCCCAAATAAGTGCTCACCTGCCCACCGCGCATACCAAGAGCGGCGGCCCGCTCTGTCAAAGCTATAGCCTGCGGGAACATCTTTTTCAGGTGCGGCATGAGCTGGCCCGCCTCACCGCTAGTAGCCCCGTACATAGCGCCCAGTAAGGCAACCTTAGCGTGGGGGCGGTCATTCAGCACACTACCGGTGCGCTCACCAATCTGAGCTATCCCCAGGTACAGGTCCCTACCCCGCCCCGCAAGAGCCAGCGCACGATCCCCGCTCATCACCGCCAAGATACGCGGCTCAATCTGCGCGGCATCGGCCACCGTAAGGATCATGCCCTCCTCAGCACGAACAGCAGGACGCACGTCCTTAGGGATCTGCATGGCACCCCCGCCATGCCCACCCCAACGACCCGTAGCCGCCGAACCCACCTCATAGCTAGGGTAAAAGCGGTTGTCACTGACCCAGGCATCAAGCCAATTCCAGCCATTAGCCGTGTAAAGCCGAGCCAACCGCTTATAAGCCAGCAAAGGCCGCACCACCTGCCAGCGATCCTCACGCAGGTGCGGCACCGCATTAGCCCACTCAGTCAGCTCCCACTTACGGGTAGTCGTGACCGAATGCCCAGCGGCCTGCAAAGCCTTGAGCACATCCTGGGGCGAATCAGGGTTCAGATGGGGCGCCCCCAGCTCCTCACGGATACGGGCGGCAAGAGCCTCCATCTTAGAGGGCCGGTCATACCCCGCCGGGCGGGGGCCCAACTCGTGCTCCAGAATCTTCTCGTGGATAGCACGGTTCCAGGGCATACCCCAGTGCTTCATCTCAGCGGCAATCAGCGCCCCCTGAGACTCAGCGGCCAACAGCAGAGCCAAACGCGAAGGGTGAGGGGAAGTCGCCACAGCCGCACGCTGGGCCGTCAGCTCAGCGGCCAAAGCCTGGGCACTCGGCTCCTGCGGAGCCTTCCTGGCCAGAGAAGAACCGGCCAACTCATCATCAAACAGGGAACCCTGCCCCTCCATGGGCTGACGCGCAGGCATCACCCCAGCAGGCTCAGGGACCAGCCGCTCCACATCAAGAGTAGGGGTATAGCTCATCGCGTTCTGCGCATTAGAAGCCGCCGTAACAAGAATCCGCTGAGCCAGCCGCAGATCATGACAGGACGCCGGCGACACCCCCGCAGTCAAGAGCTGAGGCATCACCAGACGCGAATCAGCCCACGTCCAACGAATAGTCCGGTGCGGGTTCTGGCCCTCCACCGCCCTAATAAAATCAGGGAGCTTAGCGCGGGGGAAAGTGCGGCGGCTACCGGCACCGGTATCGCTGAGAGTTATAGCCTCCCAGCTATCCCCCCGATTCGGGGTAGCTACGGGGCCGAGCACTATATACATTCTTCTATTATGGGGTCTGCCCAAAACACGGCTCAACCCTGGCTCAGCGCCAGACCCGAACACACCGTACGTTTGGGTAGGTAGACCGGCAAGCCTCCCTCTTGCCCGGTTAGCTAGCGCACACAGCGCAATTCAAGCCACCCACCTGACCCCAGTGCTGTCTCTGCCAACATCCCTTAAACGCCAGCCCCAAGCCAGTTGGCAGACACAGCACTGAACTCTGGGCATCGCCCCCGGTTTATCCACAGCCTGCCAGGCGGGGCTAGACCTGGCGCTTTATCTGTGGCATAAAGAGGGCAGGAAAAGAAGCGGGTAGGGCTGAACCCAGAGGTAAATCATGCCTTCACCAGCTAAAACTACAGACGAACGGGTGGGCGCTGACACCGCCCCTGACGACCAGATCCAAATCCTTGTCCGCAAAGCACGCAGCCGCTTCTTTGACCTAGAGCCCCAAGACATGGCCCAACTACCCGGCCCAAAGCGGGAAAACCCCGGGGAAGAACCCAAAGCGCGGAACCAGTCCCCGGTGGAACAAAACGCAGATAAACCAGGTGAACAGCTCACCGCCGACAGCCTGAGCCTAGAGGCCATGACCGACCCCGCCCGCTTACAGGGCCTCATTGATACGGTCCTGGACGAACAAGAAAAAGCCGAAAAAACCACCTCAGCAGGTGAACCCCAGCGCGAGATAGCACCCCAAGCAGGTGCCCGCCTCAAAGCCGAACTCACCGGGATAGGGCCCCTCGAAGAGCTCCTGAACATTGACGAACTCACCGATATTTTTGTCAACGGCCCGCACCGGGTCTGGTACGAAGCAGCAGGCAGCCTACACCGCTCAAACATCACCTTTGAGCACGACAAGGACGTGCGGGCACTGGCCACCCGCCTCATTCTGGCCGCAGGAGGCCGCCTAGATGATGCCTACCCCGCCGCCGACGTCCAGACCGCTCAGGGTGCACGCGTCCACGCGATTCTGCCACCGCTCAGCCAAAGCGGGACCCTACTTTCTATCCGTCTTCAAGGCGAGCGCCGCTACGAACTGCGCCAGCTCCGTGAGAAAGGCATGATGGGTAAGGACTTAGAACAGCTCTTGCGCTACCTGGTGAAAAGTCGTGCCAACCTGGTGGTGAGCGGGGGAACCGGCAGCGGTAAGACCACGCTTCTGCGGGCCCTCTTGCAGGAGGCCCCTGACCATGAGCGGCTGGTGCTGGTGGAGGACACTGCCGAACTACATCTGGAGCACCCCCATACGGTGAGCCTGCAAGCGCGGGTAGCTAATGCCGAAGGGCGCGGTGCCGTGGGGCTGGACGAGCTGATTCGCCAGGCCCTGCGTATGCGCCCGAGTCGCCTGGTGGTGGGGGAATGCCGTGGGGCTGAGGTCATGGACATGCTGACCGCCATGAACACCGGCCACTCCGGGAGCGGGAGCACCCTACACGCCAACTCTGCCGACGCTGTACCTGCCCGCCTCTATGCCATGGGGGCTTTAGCGGGGGTGAGCCAGGAGGCTGTGGCCCTGCAAGCCCAGACTGCTCTGGACTATCTTATTCACCTGGAGCGGGATAAAGGGCAACGGCTCGTGCGCGGTGTCTACCGGCTGCGGGGGAGTGCAGGTGCCCTGCTGGTAGAGCCGGTGTGTACAGTGGAAGCTCGCCGCCGGGGCAGTTTTCTGCTGTGGCACCCCGAGGCGAGCGGCCTTAAAGCTGCAGCCGGCCTGGGGGAATACCGATGAAAACAGGACCGGCCAGCACCCTGCCCGGCCCTCTAGGAGGGCTGGAAACCCGCTTAACTCACCTGGTTCTGAGGGCGCGCCGGGGAAACAAACCCTCTCTGGATGAGTTAGAGCTTTGGCCTGACGCTATCTGGCGAATGGCGGCCCTGCTTAAGGCAGGCTGTTCGCCGGCCTTTGCCTGCGCTATGGTAGGCCGGAACCTGGCTAGTTCATTAGAAGAAACCCGTACCCGAATAGCGAGCATGAGGCCAGTGGCGCGTTGGGGCGCAGAGCGTTGGCAGGACGAGGATCTTGCCCGCGCCCTGGCCGATATGGTGGACCTCTTTGAGTGCTGTACCGAGGCCGCCCAGAAAGGGCTTCCGCTGGGCCCGGCATGCCTGCACCCTGGTACTGCTGACTACCGGGAATCTGTGCGGGATGGTGTGGTAGCTCTGGCCGCCTGCTGGCAGGTGGGGCAAACAACCGGCGCTTCTCTTGCTTCAGTTTTTGAGAGACTGGCCCGCTACTACGAGACGGAAATCGACCTACGTCAACAGCGAGAAACCGCTTTGAGTGGTCCCAAGGCAACGGGACGGATCCTGTCCTGGTTACCCGCTCTGGGGCTGGGCTTGGGCATCATCATGGGTACCGACCCTCTGGGTGTTCTACTCGGTTCCTTTGGCGGTGCCCTGGTGGGACTAACCGGTCTGGGCCTAGCCTACGCGGGGAGCCGGTGGACTTCCCGGCTGATTGGGCGTGCGGAAGGGGGTGAGCTCTAGTGGTGCTGCTGGTTTTCTGTCTGAGCCTGCTCTGCCTCTTGTCTGCTGGCCTGCTCTGGGTGCTCGGCGGCAGAAAGAAGACGGAGGCGCAAGAACAGGGAGGTCCGCGCCCGCCGGTTCCTGCAGGCAATAAGGAGTCGGGCTTGCCTGCTCTTAGCCCCGCCCTCTACCTGGACCTGGCGGCCACGATGCTCACCGCGGGGCTCTCTGTACCCGCTGTGTTGGAACAGCTCAGCCAGCTTGAGCAGGGGCGGTACCGCACCGAACTAGCAGCGGTGGTTGCTAAGCTCTACGCCGGTGCCCACTGGGAGCAAGCCTGGGGCAAGAGTAGACCGGAGGGGCTGGCACCGGTGCGTGACTGTCTGGGTATGGCCCTAGAAACAGGTGCGCCCAGCGCCCAACTCGTGAGGGTGCTGGCCGACCGCCAGCGCAGGCACCGGCAACGGCAACACGAAAAATCTGCGGCCCGGCTAGCTGTCAAACTGGTGGTTCCCCTGGGGGCTTGTTCCCTGCCCGCTTTTATCTGTCTGGGGGTAATCCCCGTGCTGATAGCGCTTTTACCGACCCTCTTCTAAGAAACCGGTGGGGTTGGGGCGGTGTTCACAGGTGCCTGCTTAAGAGAAAAATGCGCGTTACACAGTGTCTTGGGAACACCAATTCGCCGGGCGAGTAGGAAGAACCCTTGAGAGCTAGGTGGGCAGAGCGACGCGCCGGGGGAGTAGTGGTCTATCCACAGGGGTGAATGAGCCTTTACCCGGTGCGTGAGCGGGAGCAGGCTAGAGGCACCCGGTCAGGACCTGCTTCTTTTCCAACGGTATCCGCACCCCTTGCCCCCGGGTTCTGATCGGGCAACAAAAACGCATGGTCTAGAGAATCTAGCCCACTGACTCTGACAAGGAGATAGAACATGTCACGTTTTTCTGCACCTCGGGACCGCGCTAAGACGGAACAGCATCGGATGGAGCCTGCGGGCGCTGATGAAGCGCTTACCGGCGAGCTAGTTCATGCTGGCCTTGATAACCCTGAGGCTGGCGCCACCACTGCTGAATACGGCATCGTCATGCTAGCAGCCGTGGGCTTTGCCGGCCTGCTAGTGGTTATCCTCAAATCTGATGAAGTCCGGCAGATGCTCCTGAATATCGTTCAAACAGCACTCTCAACGGGGGCCTAGCCTCATGCCCGCTACCCTTGACCGCACCGAGGGCCAACGGGGCTCGACTACCGCAGAGTTCGCTGTGGCCTTGCCCGCTGTGGTTTTCATTCTTGCCCTGGTTCTGGGTGCTGCCGCCACCGGCATGATCCAGCTGCGGCTGGAAGAGGGGGCCCGCCTGGGTGCCCGTGCCGCCGCACGCGGTGAAGACTCACAGACGGTAATCCGTATCGTCCAGGATGTTGAGCCGGAGGCTAGGGTTACTATCGGCCAGCAGGATGACATGACCCGTGTGAGCGTGAGTAGGCCAGCGCCGGGACTCATTGGAAAGATCAGTGGGTGGCAGCTGAATACCGATGCCTGGGCTCTTACCGAACCTAGGGCTCAGGGCGGTGAAATTCCGTGACCCGCCCCTGCGCAGGCCGTCATGTTTCCCGCCCGCTCGGGGATTCCCCCGAGCGGGGGAGCGGGAGCCTGTCGGTGGTGGGTATGGTGTGCGCCCTGCTCATGGTGGGGATTACCTGCGCCGGGCTCATAGGCGTCCTAGCGGCTAACCACCGGGCGGCCCAGGCCGCTGACCTGGCGGCTCTAGCCGCTGCCGATGCCGCTCGCGGGCTGACCTCGGGGGATCCCTGCGATAGAGCCCAGGAGGTAGCTCAGGCTAACCGGGTCAACCTGGTGGCCTGCGCCCTTCCACCGGGCCTGGCCGGTACAGCGGATATCCGCACCTCGGTCGATATTGCTGGCCCCTTCGCCTTTCTGGGGCCAGCCCAGGGTATTTCTAGGGCTGGCCCACCCGGGCTAAGTGGTTCTTAGGTACCGGTCACCGCGATTAGCTCAGTACCGGTAAACCCTTTAGAAGGGGTCACCATTATCCTTGTGGCCGGTCAGAGACTCCGTGACGGTGAGCTCTCGGTGACTTTGCTCAAGCGGAGGTAGCTGATCTGGTGTGCTTGCCTGAGAGAGCGCGCTTGCTCGACCCGGTGCTGTAGTTCGGTTCGGTGCCGTAGTTCGGTTCGGGTTGCTGCTTCTGCCAGGTTCGTCAGTACCGGGGTGAGCCACTGCACCCAGTAGATCGGCACCTTGCTGTTCGGTGAGTTCCCCGGCTTCTACTAGCAGGGAAGCTAATAACTGTGCGGCTCCCTTCTTGTGGAGCGGTTCATTGCGGTTACCGCATTTGGGGGACTGCACGCAGGAGGGGCAGCCCAGCTCACACTCGCAGGCCAGAATGGTGTCCAGGGTTGCGCGGAGCCAGTGGGTTACCCGCTCAAAACCACGCTCGGCAAAACCCGCCCCTCCGGGGTGGCCGTCGTAGACGAAAATGGTGGGCAACTCAGTGTCTATATGGAAGGCTGTTGAAAGCCCGCCGATATCCCACCGGTCACAGGTTGCCACCAGGGGGAGCAGGCCAATAGCGGCATGCTCAGCTGCGTGAAGCGCGCCGGGGATATCCTTCTCATGGATACCCGCTGCCTGGAGTAGCGAAGCGGGCATGGACCACCAGATGGCGCGGGTCTGGAGGAGCTGGGGCTCTAGTTCCAAAGGCTCGTCCCCTAAAACCTGTTGCCCCACCAGGCTTTTCTTCTGGTAGCTCACCACCTGAGAACGTACCCGCGCCTGGCCAAAGTTCAGGCTCACCTGCCCCTGCTGGAGAGACTTTTCTGTTGCCAGTACGGCGACCTCGGTGACGTCCCGGGCCTGGGTGTAGTAGTCGGGGTTGGCCGCTGTTACGGTGATAACCCCCTTCTCCTCATCTAAATCTTCTACCAGGAAAGTTTTACCCTGGTGCGTGTAAATCGCACCGGGGTGGCCCTGGGAGTGGGATTGTGCCCGGTCCATGGTGCCGATAACACTTCCGGTGTCGCTCTCCACGATATGCAGGGGAGCGCCACCACCGCGCAGATTTACCAGGTCGCTGGCCTGCTCTGGGTGGGTCCAGAACCAGCCGGTAGCCCGCTGGCGCAGGTAGCCTCGGGAGACCAGGCTTTCCAAAAGCCGCTCGGTGCTAGTCCCAAAGATGGGTAGTTCTTCCCTGCGCAGGGGAATCTCAGCGGCTGCCGCACACAGATGGGGACTCAGGACGTAGGGGTTGTGTGGGTCAAAGACAGTCTTTTCAACACCCTGGTCAAAGATGTCCTCGGGGTGGTGGACCAGGTAGGTATCTAGGGGGTCTTCGCTGGCGATGAGCACTGCAAAGCTGTCCTGCCCGGCTCGTCCTGCCCGCCCGATCTGCTGGTAGAAGGAAGCCCGGGTCCCCGGCCAGCCGGCTACGAGCACGGCATCCAGCCCGGCAATATCTATGCCCAGCTCCAGGGCAGAAGTGCTGGCAATACCCAGTATGTGCCCCCGCCTCAGACCGATTTCCAGTGCACGACGTTCCTCGGGCAGGTAGCCTGCCCGGTAGGCGGCTATGCGTTCGGAGAGACCCGGCTCTACCTCATCGAGGTAGCGCCCGGCCGTTTGCGCTATGGCTTCTGCCCCGCGCCGGGACTTAATAAAGGCGATGGTTCGGGTGCGACTGACCGCCAGGTCAGCCATCATCTCTGCTACCTGACCGATAACTGATTTGCGGACCGGGGCACCGTTTTCGCCCGCACCCGCCGGTTGTCTAGTTGGAGCCGCTAGCCGGTCACGAACCGTGTCAGGCTCAGTGAACTCAGGCTCCCACAGAAGCACCTGTGTGGATCCTCTGGGTGCGGTGCTCCGGGTAATTGCAGTGACCGCCTGAGGGCGCGACCCAGTGAGGAGAGCAAAAGACTCGGCAGGTTCCGCACTGGTAGCAGAAGCCCCAATAAAAACGGGAGTAGCACCGTAATGACGGCAGATTCGGCGCAGCCGCCGCACCACAAGAGAGACGTGCGCCCCAAAAACACCCCGGTAGCCGTGCGCCTCATCAACCACCACATATTTGAGCTTGCGCAGAAAAGTCGCCCACCGGGCATGGTTAGGCAAAATAGCGTGATGAAGCATATCCGGATTAGCCAGGACCAGATGGGCGCGCTCGCGGATAAAGCGGCGGTCTTCGCGTGGGGTGTCCCCGTCGTAGGCCTCTACCGCAATCCCTGGCAGGTTAAGAGCTCGTAAGGAAGAGAGCTGGTCGGCAGCTAGCGCCTTGGTGGGCGAGAGATAGAGGGCTGTTGCCCTGCCGGTATCAAAGCCGGTTCCCTGATATTCGTGTTCGCCCCGGTAGAGGGCATCGAGCACGGGGAGCTGATAGGCCAGTGACTTGCCGGAGGCTGTGCCCGTTGCAAGAATGACGTGCCTGCTACCGGAGGAATCGTGGGCAAGGGTGGCTGCCTGGACTTGGTGCAGGTAGGGCTCATCCACGCCCAAAGATTGGAAGGCCTCAACGACAGCGGGGTGGGCCCAGCTCGGCCAGGGGCTGGTCTGTGCCTCTTGGGCTGGCAGGGTGCGCACATGCCTGACCTGTGCAGGGAGCTCGGTCAGACCAAGCTGTTCCAGCACGAGTAAGAGCTCTTGGGGGGCGGGTGCCCGTGAGCCGGGGCTTTCCTGCGGGGTTTGGGTAGGCACATCCCTATTATGGCACCGCTTGGTCGGTGGTTTATTGCCTGGCCTGTTGCTGCTGTTTTCCAGACCTGTCCTGTCTGCCTGTACTGTGTTCCTACCTCTTGTTGAGGGCAGAGGTGACTGGCGCTGAGCATGGTGGGGAGCTGCCCAGAGCAAACCAAGAGCCCCTGTGCCTGACCTTTATCCCGCCAACCGGGCGTAAAGGCTGTGAGCTATGCTATAGAACTGGAATAATGGGAGTTATGAGTATTCCAATGAACATTAAGGGTCAGCAGTCAGCTCCTGAGGAGCCTGTGGTTACCGTGCTCACCGATGAGCAGGTGTGGGATTTGATCCAAGGCACTCGTTTTGCTCGTTTGGGCACAGTAGGCGAGGAGGGCTTCGTGCACATTACCCCGCTGAATATTGTGACGGACGGGGTTAAGATTTTCTTCCGCACGGCAGCCGGTAGCAAGCTTACCCAGCTCTTACTTGATGAAAAAGTGACCCTACAGTTTGACCGGGTTGAGGGCAAGAGCGCGCACTCAGTGAATGTGTTTGCCCGGGCCCGCCTCCTGACTGATAGCCGCGAGATTGACTACGTCGGCAAGCTCAACCTGGAACCCTGGCTTGATAGCCAGAAGCTGGAACTGGTGGAGCTAACTCCGGTGTCCATGACGGGGCGGCGCTTCCGCCTGGGGTCCTAGCTCATCTTTTATGGCTTATCTGCCCGGTGGTATCGGGCAGACTAGGCCAAGAAGAACTAGAATGGGTGCGTGGCTCAAGAACGAATTATCCTCTATTACTGCTTTGCACCCGTAACCGACCCCAAGGCTGTCATGCTGTGGCAGCGCGCCCTGTGCGAGAAGCTTGGCCTAACCGGCCGTATCCTCATCTCCAAGCACGGCATTAATGGGACTTTGGGCGGCGATGTTAACGCCCTCAAACAGTACGGTAAGACGACCCGCCAGTACCCCGGCTTTGAGAAGCTGGAACTGAAGTGGTCCGATGGTGGTTCCGCTGATTTCCCCCGCCTGTCGGTCAAGGCCCGCAAGGAGATTGTTGCTTTCGGTGCCCCCGATGAACTTGTGGTTGACGAGAACGGTGTAGTGGGTGGCGGTGTCCACCTGAAGCCCGAAGAGGTTAACCAGCTGGTTGAAGAACGTGGCGATGAGGTTGTCTTCTTCGATGGGCGTAATGCCTTTGAAGCTAAGATTGGCAAGTTTAAGAACGCTGTGGTGCCCGATGTGCGGACCACCCACGATTTTATCCAGGAGATTGAGTCGGGTAAGTACGATTATCTCAAGGACAAGCCGGTTGTTACTTACTGCACCGGCGGTATTCGCTGTGAGATTCTCTCCGCCCTCATGAAGAACCGGGGTTTCAAGGAGATTTACCAGATTGACGGCGGCATCGTGCGCTACGGCGAAAAGTTTGGTGACTCGGGGCTATGGGAAGGCTCTCTGTACGTCTTTGACAAGCGTCAGCGCGTGGAGTTCTCGCCCGATACCGTAACTATTGGTGAGTGCGAGCACTGCCAGGCTCCTGCTAATAGCTTTGTCAACCTCGATGTGGACGGTAACCGCGACCTGGTTCTGCTGTGCCCCGAGTGCGAGACCAAGGCACTGGCCCAGTTTGAGAGCGTGAGCGGCTAAGACTTTTACCTATTCAAGCGTGGGCTAGGGGCTGGGTCAAGAGGCATCGACCTTTTGCCCGGCCCCTTTTGTGTGCTCTGGTGCTGGGGTATTAGAGTAGTGAGCCATGACAGCAGAGCAGACGTATGAGACAGCCCTGATTGAGTATGGGACCTTTATGGTGGCGGGCGTGACCGAGCCGGCTAGGCAGACGAGCGATTTCTCGCTGTGGTGGAAGAAACTCTATGATCATTTGGGTGCCGGCGAGACAGAGGCTGAGGCTCAGCTGGCTGCCCAGCGGTTGGCGGCTGTGGAGAAGCTTCAGCGGGTGGGCGTGCTCATGCCAGATGCCGACGATTCCGGGGTGACCTATACTGCCGGGTTTATTGTTCCCGGGGGTATTAAAGATGTTGCGGCTTTGGGGCTGACGGGTGTGGTGGTCCCCGGTGCCATGTACGCTACGGTACTGGTGGAGGGGCCCCTGGTGCCCGGTCTTCCGCCTGCCCATATTAAGGCCGGTTTTGACTATCTGGCTCAGACCTTTATCCCCTCTAAAAACCTGACCCCTACCGGTGTGTGTCTAGAGGTGTACGGGCCGGGTGATATACAGGGGCAGAACTATCGCATGTACCTGTGGCAGGCGGTGACCGGACTCTCTGCATAGTCGCAGTTCTGAGTCTTAGCCTAAGGTAGTTGCCCTGAGAGAACAGAACCTAGAAAGAGAAATACCTTCCGGTGCGCTAGCACGGAAGGTATTTCTATGAGGTCTTACCGGTGCCCTGATGGGGCGGTAATGCCGTGGGTTATCTTACGAGTTGCGTTCCTCTGCCAGCTGTTCTTCGAGCCGGGCAATAATCTCTTCGATGAAAGCGGGGCCGCCGTTGGCTGCTTTTTGCTTCCAGTCGGTAATGGATTTTTCGAGTTCGGCAATTTTTTCTACATTAGCCATAAGAAAGACTTTAGCTTACTTGTCGGTAAAAGAAGGCGAAGTTCCCTCTTTAACTTTTTCCCAGGTTTCTATACCGCCCGGTACGGCCTTGAAAAGAGGGTGGGGTAATGCTGGCGGTGGCGTGGAGAAATGCTGGGCGAACCAGTCGGGGGAGCGCCCTTTGACTTTGTGGGTAAGGAAAGCAAGCTCATATTCTAGCTGTCCCTCGGTGACCTCTAGCTCTTCCAGCTTATTATCTCTGGGCAGTACCAGGAGTGAGCGGTTAAAGGAGTAGCCGCGCGTGTCAGCTTCGTCGGCAAGGCCGTGCAGGTAGGCGCAGATATAGGCCAGCGGATCATTGCTTGCTTTGAAGCGGTCTAGCTGGGGGTGCTGAGTATAGCCGCGTGTTTTTCCTTGGAGGACTTTTTGGGCCAAGAGTGTTTCACGCCAGCAAGCGACTAGGCCTTTGGCATCGAGCAGGGCAGGGGTGATGGACCAGATACGCACTGTTAGCTCCTGGCCCGCTGGTCAATGGCTGCTTCGAGCCGGTCGAGTTTTCCGGTGATTTCACCGGAGTCGTGGCCGGGGCGGATATCCGCCTTGAGCACGAGGGAAACCCTGTTGCCGTAGCGGGTCATGGCTTCGGTGGCGGCTTTGATGACGGCCATACATTGATCCCAGTCACCTTCGATGGTGGTGAACATGGCATCGGTGCGGTGGGGTAGGCCTGAGTCGCGCACAATCTGGACGGCTTCGGCAACGGCGTCGTGGACGGAGCCACTGGGGTCGCCGCCTCCGGTGGGGGCTACAGAGAAAGCAAATAACATACCTCTACGTTAGCCTGTGCTAGCTGTTTGTGGTAGGTTCTGCCCCATCAATGGAGGCCTAGTTTGGCGGTGCGGTGGCTAGGGGCCGGATCTGTGCGTGCGGCTGGGGTTTCTCTACGGTTAACATGGGTAGGGTGATGACTACTGATTTTTCTCGTGTTCCTGGTGCTCCGGTAAGCGCCGATATCTCTTCTTTGGTCAGGCTCCATACTGCCTTGCGAGCGGTCAACTATACCTATGAGGGGGTTGCCTCCCTCCTGGGTAACCGCGCTTTTGAGGCCATGACCCGGGACCAGCTCACACCTGGTATCTACAGGCTGAACCAGGTGCTGGGGTACGAGAAAACAGCCTCTACTTTTAGCCTTGGTGAAAAGTCGCTGGCGCAGGTAGTGCGTTTCTTCCTGATGGGGCAGGTGCTTGAGTCTGCTGAGCTTGAAGCCGCTCTGGGGGCCGGTTTATGCGATCTTCTCGTAGAGCTTGGCCTGGCTGAAAGCGCTGCCACAGGTTCCCTTCAGGCTTCGGTTGACCTGCGCCCCCACGCCGCTGACGACGGCACTGAACTCTATGTTGCTAGCGATCTGGGTGCGCACCAGCGCCCCGGCGTTCTGCGGAAGGACCATGTACTGGGTATCGGTCATGCTTCCCTGACCCTGGCACAGTTCACCGAGCGCACTCCCCTTGAACGGGCGCTCGATCTGGGCACCGGGTGCGGCATCCAGACCTTCCATCTGCTGGCCCACGCCCGTCACGTCACCGCAACGGATATTTCGGAGCGGGCATTGGCTTTTACCCGCTTTAACCTTCTGCTTAATGCTCCTGCCCTAGAGATTGACCCGCAGAAGCTAGAGGACCGGGTGAGCTTGCTCCACGGTTCTTTGCTGGAACCGGTATCCGGGCAGAGCTTTGACCTGGTGGTTTCTAACCCGCCCTTTGTCATTACACCGCGTAGCTCTGGGGAGACCCCGGCAGACCAGTTCACCTACCGCGACGGTGGTATGGCAGGGGATGGCATCGTGTCAACCTTGGTGCGCCAGCTCCCTGAGATCTTGAACCCCGGTGGGCGTGCCCAGATGCTGGGTAACTGGGAAATTCCCGTGGCTGGCCCCGGTGAGCAGGCCGACTGGTCGGCCCGCCCCCGCGACTGGGTAGGTCAAGAAGCGGAGGCCTGGTTTATTCAGCGTGAAGTCCTTGCCCCGGAGCAGTATGCTGAGACTTGGTTGCGTGATGCCAGCGAGAACCGCGACCCCGCCCACTACGAGCAGGCCTATACTGACTACCTGCGCGACTTTGCCGCGCGAGGCGTGGACGCTATCGGCTTTGGCATGATCTGGTTGCGCCGACCCAACTTGCAGGCGGCAGGGGAGCGCCTGCACCGTTTTGAGGAAATTACCTACCCGATCCAACAACCCATTGCCTCCTTTATCACTGAGGCCGTTGCCCACTATGATGCGGTGACTGCCCTGGATGATGAAGCCCTCCTAGCCCAGCATCTGGTGGTAGCTGGGGATGTGACCGAGGAGCGCCACTTGTCACCCGGTTCTGAGCATCCGTCCCTTATTTTGCTCCGCGCCGGTGCCGGTTTACGCCGCACCATTTTAGAAACCACAGAAACAAGCGGGTTCGTCTCGGCCTGCGATGGGGAACTCAGCGTGGGCCAGATTGTCAATGCCCTAGCCACTCTGCTGGACTGGCAGGACGCTTCACCCCAGCAGGAATTGATAAGTAACATTCGTGAACTGTTGGAGAAGAGTTTTCTGCGCCTTGAGCAGGGTGACTAGACTGGGGCTATGGTAGAGAACCCGATTAAAGCCCTGACCGAAGACCGCTGCTGGGAGCTTTTAAGCTCGCATGAGTTTGGGCGTCTTGCCCTAGCCGTGAGCGGCGAAGTCGATATTTACCCCGTCAATTTTGTGGTGCACCAGAAGAAAATCTACTTCCGTACCGCAGCTGGGCAGAAGCTGTCCGAGGTCGTTATTAGCCGTAAGGCCGCCTTTGAGATTGATGAAGTCAAAGATGGTATGGCCCGCTCCGTGGTAGTACACGGGAATGCCCAGTGGCTGACCAGCGAAGCTGACCTTGCCGCCATTGAATCGTTGGGGCTACGCGCCTACGCACCGACCTACAAGACCAACTGGGTTGAGGTTGAGCCGGTGAGCATTAGCGGCCGCGAATTTGAGATCGGTGAAGAACCGACCGACGAGCTCTAAGCCAGCCCCAGAACCCCGTACACCATAGGTCGGCCAGCATGATGGGTGCCAAGAGCCCTCTAAGGTCACATGACCCTAAGTGGACAGGAAGTGCTGTCTGTCGGCTATTGTTGTGCTTACACGCCTATTGTCAACCTCAAGGAGCCACCAGTGCCCACCAAGGCAACCCCCCTGCACGGCAAGTCACTGCTGATTGTAGAGTCCCCCTCTAAAGTCAAAACAATTAGCGGTTACCTGGGAGATGCCTTTATTGTCGAGTCCTCGATGGGCCACATCCGTGACCTGCCTCAGCCCTCTGAACTGCCCGATGAGCTGAAAAAGAGCCCTGTGGGTAAGTTCGCTGTTGACGTGGAGAACGGCTTTGAACCCTACTATGTGGTCAATTCTGATAAGAAGAAGAAAGTCACCGAGCTCAAGCGCCTGCTCAAAGAGTCTGATGCGCTTTATCTGGCAACCGATGGGGACCGTGAGGGCGAAGCGATTGCCTGGCACCTGCTTGAGGTGCTCAAGCCCAAGGTACCCGTCTACCGTCTGACTTTCCCGGAAATCACCAAGGAAGCCATTGAACGTGGCTTCAAGGATTTGCGTGAGATCGATGAGAACCTGGTGGATGCTCAGGAAACCCGCCGTGTCCTTGACCGTATCTACGGCTATGAGCTCTCTCCCGTGCTCTGGCGCAAGGTGTCGCGTGGCCTCTCTGCGGGCCGCGTGCAGTCTGTTGCCACCCGCCTGGTTGTTGAGCGTGAACGCGAGCGCATGGCTTTCCGCTCTGCCAGCTACTGGGATTTGACCGGCACCTTTACGACCGCATCGGCTGAGAGCTTTAGCGCTAAGCTATCTGCTGTGGATGGTGCCCGTGTTGCTACGGGCAAGGATTTTGCCGATAACGGCGCTTTAAAGGCTTCTGCGGCTTCTAAGGTTTCCCATCTCGATGAGGCCGCCGCTAGTTCGCTGGCTACCGCTCTGGCCTCTGCTGATTTCGCGGTTCGCTCGGTCGAGACCAAGCCCTACACCCGCCGTCCTGCTGCCCCTTTCACGACCTCCACCCTGCAGCAGGAGGCAGCCCGTAAGCTCCGTTTCTCGTCACGCTCGACCATGCAGGTTGCCCAGCGACTCTACGAAAACGGGTACATTACCTACATGCGAACCGACTCCGTTGCCCTGTCAGATCAGGCAATCCGGGCCGCTCGCGCCCAGGCCAAGGAACTTTACGGTGCCGAGTTTGTACCTGCCTCACCGCGCGTCTACGCTTCTAAGTCTAAGAACGCCCAGGAAGCTCACGAAGCAATCCGCCCTGCCGGTGATACCTTCCGCACCCCTGCTGCCGTCAAATCAGCCTTGAGCCCCGATGAGTTCCGTCTCTACGAACTGATTTGGAAGCGTACCGTTGCCTCTCAGATGGCTGATGCTAAGGGTTCAACCGCCTCCGTCCGCTTGGGCGCTATCGCCAGTGATGGGCGCGATGCCGAGTTCGCCGCCTCGGGTACCGTCATTACCTTCCGAGGCTTTTTAGCTGCCTATGAGGAGGGCAAAGATGCCCTGCGCAACGAGGAAGACAAGGCCGCCGAGACGAAGAGTGAGAAACGTCTGCCCCAGCTTGCCCAGGGCGATAGGCTGAACGCCAGCGATATCGAGGCTGCCCGGCACGAGACCTCGCCCCCGCCCCGCTACACCGAAGCCTCCCTGGTCAAGGCCATGGACGAGCTGGGTATTGGTCGCCCTTCAACCTATGCTGCCGTTATCTCCACCATCATGGACCGGGGTTATGTTCATCACCGGGCTGGTTCCCTGGTACCTTCCTGGACGGCTTTTTCGGTGGTACGCCTGCTTGAAGAGCACTTTGCCAAGTATGTGGACTACGAGTTCACCGCTGAGATGGAAGAGGATCTGGACCGCATTGCACGCGGCGAAGAAGCCCGCACCCAGTGGTTGGGCAACTTCTACTTTGGTGGTGAGGCCCAGCGCGGCCTCAAGCCTATGGTCGATAACCTGGGTGATATCGACGCTAGAGCTATTAACTCCATTGAGGTTGCCCCCGGAGTCAATCTGCGCGTGGGTAAGTTTGGCCCCTACCTTGAGATGGGCGGCGAAATTGACACCGAGACCGGCGAGATTAAGGACCCGGTCCGCGCTAATGTGCCTGATGATCTGGCTCCCGATGAGCTGACCGAGGAGAAGGTCGCAGAGCTGATCTCCCAGGGCAAACAGGACGGTCGTGAACTTGGTGTAGACCCGGTGACCGGGCGCACTATTGTAGCCCGGGACGGCCGCTACGGCCCCTACGTCACCGAGCTGATCCCTGAGATGAGCGAAGAAGAAATCGCCGCCTGGATGGAGGCCCAGCCCACCGAGTACTACAAGAACGGTAGGCCCAAGCCTAAGAAGAAGCCTAAGCCTGAAAAGCCCCGTACCGGCTCCCTCTTCAAGAGCATGGATCTGGCAACTATCACCCTTGAGGACGCGCTCAAACTCATGAGTCTGCCCCGCGTGGTGGGAAGCGATGCTGAGGGCCTTGAGATTACCGCCCAGAACGGACGTTTTGGCCCCTACCTGAAGAAGGGTACGGATTCGCGCTCGCTGGAAAACGAGGAGCAGATTTTCTCGATTACCTTGGAGCAGGCCCTTGAGATTTATTCTCAGCCTAAGCAGCGTGGGCGGGCGGCGGCTAAGCCCCCCTTGGCTGAGCTGGGTGTTGACCCGGTGTCTGAGAAGAAGATTGTGGTTAAGGACGGCCGCTTTGGCCCCTACATCACCGACGGTGTCACCAATATTACGGTGCCTAGGAGCGAGACAATTGAGTCACTGACTCATACCCGTGCGGTTGAGCTTTTGGCTGAGAAGCGCGCCAAGGGCCCGGTTAAGCGTAAGACTACCGCTAAGAAGACCACCGCTAAGAAGAGCCCTGCCAAGAAGGCACATGCAAAGAAGACAACAGCCAAGAAGACAACAGCCAAGAAGACAACAGCCAAGAAGACAACAGCCAAGAAGACAACAGCTACAGAAGCCGCTGAGTAGGGGCTAAGCCCTGCCAGCGGGTGATGGGGGCAGGAGCTAGGCTCCTGCCCCCAGCTGTTTGCGGGATCGAGCTGGCCGGCCGCGCGGGGTGCGTCCTTTAGACTGGTAGGCAGGAACCTTATTCTTTTCACCTATCCTGGGGGAACCATGCGACTCGGCGTGCTTGATATCGGCTCAAATACCGGCCACCTGCTCTTGATCGAGGGGCAGCTGGGTTCGCGCCCCGAAGCCTATACCGATGCCCATAAGGAGCCCCTTCAACTGGTGCGCTACATTGATGCGGATGGGAAGATCACCGACGAGGGCCGCGACCGGCTGACAGCCTTTGTCAAGAGCGCTGTGCTTTATGCTATCGAGCAGGGAGCTGAGGACCTTTTAGCTTTTGCTACCAGCGCTATTCGTGAGTCCAAAAACGGCCCTGCGGTCCTTCAGCACGTGCAGAATGCCACCGGGGTGAACCTGACCGAGATTACCGGTGACCAGGAAGCTGCGATTACCTATCACGCGGTGCGCCACTGGCAGGGGTGGGGTGCTGGCCGTATCCTCAACTTTGATATTGGCGGTGGCTCCTTTGAGTTCTCTACCGGCATGGATGCCTACCCCGATGACGCTATCTCGGTGCCCCTGGGCGCTACCCGCCTAACCGGGGACTGGTTTAGCTCGGAGATCCCTTCACCCAAGGAAATTAAGAAACTCCGTAAGTATGTGCGTGAAACCCTAGAGCCTGTTGCCACCCAGCTCCTTGCCTACGGTGAGCCCAACATGGTGGTGGGTACCTCCAAGACTTTCCGCTCCCTGGCCCGTATTTGCGGTGCTGCCCCGTATTCTGCTGGCCCCTATGTTAAGCGTGAAATGCGTTTAGAAGACCTGCGCTTGTGGACCCGTCGTATGGAGGCCATGGCACCGTCTGAGCGGGTGGACTTGCCGGGGGTGTCTGAGGTGCGCGCTGAGCAGATGCTTGCCGGCGCTATTGCAGCTGAGACGGCTATGGATGTTTTTGGCGTAGGAGTTATGCGGGTCAGCCCCTGGGCTTTGCGTGAGGGCCTGATCCTGCGCCGCATGAACTACCTAGCCCAGCAGGGTTCTTACTCCATGCTTGACCCCCGCTCACTTGAAGAATTCGTCCGTAATTAGACTCTGATATCCTGCTGACCGGTAGAAACTTTCCTTTCTAGGTAAGCCGGTTTGTAGATGAACGGTGCTTGTTATGACTGACTCCCAGCTCAACCCAGCTTCTGCTGAGCCTGCTATTGTTACTACGGGAACAGAAGGGCTGCGACCTCAGATTCCTGTGGCGCTTTCGACCTCCTGCCTTTTTCCTCTGGGGGTGCACGAGACCTTTTCAACGGCTGTAGATCTTGGCTACGACAGTGTTGAGGTCATGATTACTCACACCGCTCTGAGTCAGGAGCCCTACGACCTGCTGAACCTGGTGCAGGAGTACCAGATTCCAATTTCTGCTATTCATGCACCGACTCTCTTGCTGACCCAGCAGGTGTGGGGCCGGGCCTGGAACAAGATGCAGATGGCTGCCAAAATGACCAAGGCTGTAGGAGCTGACGTGATTGTTGCGCACCCACCTTTCCGATGGCAGAAGACCTACGCCAAGAACTTTGTGGCCGGTGTCCGCGAAATCTCTGAACATGAGGGCGTTAAAATCGCGGTAGAAAACATGTACCCCTGGTCATTCAAAGGGAAAGCGATCGAGATGTACGCCCCGCACTGGGAGCCCTCTCGCTTTGACTATGACTGGATTACCTGGGACTTCTCCCATGCGGCAGCTGCCAATGATGACTCCTTAGAGGCCGTTAAACGGATTGGCTCTCGCCTGGGGCACCTTCATCTGACCGATGGTTCTGGCGATAAGCTCATGGATGAGCACTTGGTGCCGGGGCACGGTAGTCAGCCTGTTGCTGAGACGCTACAGTACCTTGCGACGACCGACTTTGCGGGCGTGGTGTGTGCCGAGGTATCGACCCGCAAGGCCAAGGGCGCGGCTGAGCGTGACGAGTGGCTCTACGAGACGCTTCAGTTTGCGCGCACCCACCTGGCCCGCTAACCTGCCTCGTGCAGGCTTTCTCTTTGATCCCTACCGATAGGACAACATCTACCATGACTACTGTAGCTTTTTTGGGAACGGGTTCCATGAACGGGGCAATTGCCTCAGGCTTGCTTGCCGGTGGAGCTGATCCTGCAACACTTCGCGCTACTGTCGGCTCCGTAGCTAGCGTCGAGCCCCTTAAGAAGAAACTGGGGGAGCGAGGCTCAGAAGTCCTGGTACTGGCAAACGAGACAGAGCCCGAAGCAAACCTGCGGGCTGTCCAGGGGGCAGACCTTGTGCTCTTGGGCGTCAAACCCTACGCTATTCTTGACCTTGCCCGGCAGATCGCCCCGGTACTGGACCCCAGCACCCTTGTGGTATCGGTGGCCGCAGGTATCACCCTCGATGCCCTGACAGCAGCACTGCCTGAGGGACAACCTGTTATCCGTTGCATGCCAAACACTCCTTCACGTGTGGGCAAGGGGGTTCTTGCTATCTCGGTGGGTGCGTCAGTAAGTGCTAGCCAGCAGGAGGTAGCGGCCAATATCTTAGCGGCAGCAGGGCAGGTCTTTGAGGTTGGAGAGGAACAGATGGGTGCTGTCACCGCTGTGTCTGGTTCTGGGCCTGCCTATGCTTTCTTACTAGCCGAGACAATGGCCGCCGCCGGTGTGAAGTTAGGCCTTGATGAGCAAACAGCCACAGCGCTAGCCGCGGCAACCGTGGCGGGTGCGGGCTATCTCTTGGAGGCTGACCCTGATCCCGAGTCACTGCGCCAGGCCGTCACCAGTCCCAAGGGGACCACAGACAGGGCTATCCGGACCTTTACGGAGGGTGGTCTCTTTGAACTAACTGAGGCGGCTATGCGGGCTTGTGTTCAGCGCAATGATGAGATGACTGCTGAATTCTGCGGCGGTAGCAAGGATCACTAGCACCTAAAGACTGTTTGAGCATAAGAGCATACTGTGCTACCAAGTTCTATAACAAGATTTCAGCCTTGAGGGTAGCGAAACTACTTGGGGGCAAACTAAAAGGCCAGTCCGTAGGGAACCGGACTGGCCTTTAGCTCTCTACCCACCAGTAGGGATCTGGCGGATGGAGAATGCCTTCAACCTGAACTCGGTGGCATTAGGGGGAACCACCATAGAGATCAGGTCTCTAGCTACTTGAACGGGTTCGCGGACCGTTCAGTAATCACTCGCACCTTTAGAGGTATTTATAACTATAGGCTAGTTCGTAGGATTATGCACCTTGTCGTCCTAGAAAAAACAGAAAAATTTTCAGAAATTAGCTCAATATACATATTAGGTTGAGGTTTATTGAATCCTAGTCAGGGCAACCTTTGGGTGGAGAATTTAGGGCCTTGAGGCAAAACGCTGAATAAGATCCACTTGCCCAGAGACAATAAGTAAATCTCGTGAAGAGACTTTTGTTGTGGGGGTTGCATGGGTAATCTCTTCGCCGGGGGATTTTACACCCACGATTGTTACACCGTATTTCGACCTAACGTCTGATTCTGCCAGGGTGAAGCCGTGGGTTTCTTTAGGTGGGTACATTTTGACGATGGCGAAATCATCGTCAAACTCAATAAAATCAAGCAAACGACCGGAGACCAGATGGGCGGCGCGGACGCCGGCGTCTGACTCTGGGTAAACAACCCGGTGTGCTCCAATACGGGATAGAATTTTGCCGTGGGAGGGCGTAATCGCCTTGGCCCAGATGCGTTCAATCCCTAAATCCACTAGGTTAGCTGTGATGAGCACAGAGGCCTCAACCGAGGTCCCTACGCCAACCACAGCAGAGCTAAAGTCCTGAGCACCTAGCTGGCGTAAGGCGTTGATATCTGTTGCATCTGCTTCGACCACATGGGTCAGCTCCCCTGCCCACTTCTGAACTAGTGCGGAATCCTTTTCAACAGCCAGAACCTCCTTATTCTGGTGGACGAGCTGTGCAGCGGTAGCTGACCCAAAGCGGCCAAGCCCGATTACTAGAACCGGGGCGCTGTGGGTTGTGCGAGACTCTTTCTTAGCCAATGATGGGCCTTTCTTCGGGGAACTTGTATAGACGGCGGCGGGAACGTAGAGCCAGGCCCGTTGCTACGGTGACGGTACCGACTCTGCCAATCAGCATCAGCAGGGAAAGGACGTAGGCCCCTGCCGCTGGCAAATCAGGTGAGAGCCCGCTTGAAAGACCACAGGTGGCGTAAGCGGAGATAACCTCAAAGAGTGACTTATCCAGGCTGGCTCCGCTGATCAGCATAATAGCGGCAGTCCCCAGGAGTACAAAGACAGAACTCATCATGATGACCGTAATTGCGATGCGTAGTACAGCGTCAGGGATGGTTCTTCTGAAAGCTACAACGAACTGGTCACCACGGGCCTCGGCCAAAATGGCTAGGAAAACTACGGCCAGGGTGGTGACCTTGATACCACCAGCGGTTGATGCTGAGCCTCCGCCGACAAACATCAGTACATCGGTCAGGAGCATTGTCACCGGGTGCATGTCTGACATCTCTACGAGGTTGAAGCCTCCAGAGCGGGTCATGACAGAAGCAAATATTCCGTTCAGTAGCTTATCGGCCAGGGTCATGCTCCCGATAGTTTTGGGGTTGTTCCATTCAAGAACCAGCCAGGCTAGGGAACCCATCATAAAGAGCAGGAAGGTACCCAGCAGGGTGAGCTTGGCGTTGAGGTTCCACCCCCGGTAGTGCAGGCTCTTGCGTAGGGCCAGGATGACTGGGAAGCCCAGGGAGCCGATAAAGACCCCTAAGGCTATGGGGGTAATGACCCACAGATCATGGCTATAGGGTACAAGGCCATCTGTGTGAGGGGTGAAGCCTGCATTGTTAAAGGCCGAGATCGCGTAGAAGACCCCGTGCCAGGTGGCTTGGCTCAGGGGCTCGCCCAAAAATATGAAGCGGGGAATAAGGGTTGCGGCAATAAAGGCTTCGATGGTGATAGAGGTGAAGGCTACTGTGCGTAGGACTGAGCCTACTTCACCCAAACGGCCAATGTTGAGGGTTTCCTGAGCGATGATTTTTGAGCGTAATCCAAGTTTCTTGCCAACGATCAGAGCCAGGATAGAGGTGAATGTGAGGGTCCCCAGGCCCCCGACCTGTGCGCCGACGAGAATAACGAGGTGCCCAAAAGTGCTCCATTGGTCAGCCGTGGAGACAGTGGTAAGACCGGTAACGGTCACAGCACTAGTTGCCGTGAAAACCGCATCATGGAGGGCTACTGAGTGGCCGTCCTGGGAGGCCCAGGGGGTGTAAAGGAGCAAGGATAAGGCGGAAATGACCAGGACAAAGGCTGCAATAGCTATGCGGGAGGAGGAATTTCCCACACTTTGATCTACTAGCTCGCGAAATCTATATAAGAGAGTTTGGAGAGGGTGGGCATCTTGGTCAGCCTCTTTCATGACTGTTTGAGGGACTCTTTCCTTGATTTTGAAGAGGGTGCTATGGTCCTCGGGTTTCGGGGGCTGGCGCACGATTTTGTTCATTGGTTCACCTCTCTTTCTAGCCTAGTGTGCGTGTCATATCGGTAGGCTCCGCTGTCGATGGGGTTTAGAGTGTTTAATGAGAAATGTGACTTAAATAACCTTTAGGGGGTAGTGCTCGTGGCAGCAACCGATAGTCTGACGCCAACTGACCTGCGAGTCTTGTGGAGTCCCCACATGGCTAACTACTATTTTGGCGACTATCACCCTATGCACCCTTCCAGGCTCGATGCCACGGTATCCCTAGCTCGCGCATTGGGAATCTTTGACCTGCCGCAAATCCAGCTCGAAGAGCCAGAGATGGCTAACGTTCACCAGCTCATGTTAGCGCATGATTACTCCTATATTGATGCGGTTCAGAAGATTAGTGCTGACCCGAGTCTTACCATTGCAAACTGTGGTTTGGGGACGGAAGATACCCCTGGTTTTGAGGGGGTGCACGAAGCAAGTGCCCGACTGGCTGGTGGAACTTTTCAGGCGGCAGAGGCCATCTTGACTGGTGCTGTAAAACATGCGGTTAATTTTGGTGGCGGTATGCACCACGCTTCGCGGGATCAGGCGAGCGGGTTCTGCATCTATAACGACTGCGCTGTAGGTATCGGCCACCTGCTGGAACAGGGTGTTTCAAAAGTTGCCTACATCGATGTGGATGCCCACCACGGGGACGGTACTCAGAGCATCTTTTGGGATAATCCCAACGTTATGACTATCTCTCTGCATGAGAGTGGCATGACGCTCTTTCCCGGCACCGGGTTTGCAAACGAGGTGGGGCCGGAGGGCCTTGCGGCGGGAACCTCGGTAAATATTGCCCTACCCGAAGGAACTGCTGATTCTGGCTGGCTCCGAGCCTTCGACGCAATCGTCCCCAGCGTCTTACGGGAGTTTCAGCCAGAGGTCATTGTTAGCCAACACGGCTGCGACTCACACATGGACGATGACATGTCGCACCTGAAGGTCAGCATTAACGGTCAGCGTGAGATTGCCGCCCATATTTCTTTGCTTGCCGATGAGCTGTGTGAGGGCCGATGGATAGCTACCGGGGGAGGGGGCTACTCGATTTATAACGCTGTACCCCGTTCCTGGAGTCACCTTATTGCTGTTGCCGCCGGTCAGCCTCTCGATGTGAATATACCCACTCCGAAAGCCTGGCAAAAATATATGTTGGAGCGCTATGGGACGAAAGTGCCCACTATCTTGGGGGACCCAGTGGATTTGTGGTGGTCTTCGTGGGAGGTCGGGTTTGACCCTGCAAGCGGTATCGACCGCTCAATTATGGCCACCCGCAAGGAGGTTTTTCCACTGTGGGGTCTGGATCCCTGGTATGACTAGTCAATATTTCTGGTGTGGCAGGGTAAGCTAGAATATCTAAGTATTACCCTTTGGGTAAAAGTCCCTCCGCTTCAATAAGGTGCAGGCATGTCCCCCCTTCTGTTGGTAAAACATGCAATTGTGGGTATATATACGTATATGATGTCAGTATGAAAGATGACGTTTTTGCTGTTATCGCTGACTCGACCCGGCGACACATTCTTCAGGCACTTGCTGTCGAGCGATTGGCTGTGGGTGAACTGGTCGAGGAGCTTGGCGTTAGCCAACCAACTGTTTCTAAACACCTTAAAGTCCTACGAACTGCCGGTCTTGTCGAAACCGAGGCCGTAGGTCAGAAGCGTTTCTATTCAATTACCCCAGTGCCCCTCCTTACTATCACTGATTGGGCTCAGACCCTCATCGATGCCCCTGCTCTCCAAACAGGAGAGTCCCAAACTGTTCCCACCCCCCAGGACGAAAGGGCTCACCCTGCCGACCAGCAGGTCAGCACGGCCAGCCCCCCATCCCTCGAAAAAAAGGTTAGCCCGCTTGCTACAAGTAGCGAGCCAGAAGAAACCGAAGAAGAGCCCCCCGTGACTGCTGAAGTTACCCAGGAACAGGTTGATACCCCCCTTGTTCCTCACCCTACGAATGCCGGTATTTTGATTACTCCTTTGACTGCTTTCACCCCGGTCCTTGACCGGTACACCGGTGAGCAAGCTGACGGGATTATTGATAAGGAACAGGTATTCCCCAGGCAGAAAGCAGAAAGTACCAAGGCTCTATCTGCAACATTAGATAACACATTTGCTGCAGAAGACCTTGAAACTGAGGCAACTCTTCAGCTTAAGCTGATGGCTCAGAACCTCACCTTAGATTCTGAAGACGAACAGGTTTCTCCAGGCGAGAATCCGCTTGTTCCCCAAGGCCTCTCCCAAGCTCAGCCTGCTCTTTCAAAGCTTGAGACTGATATTGATGCCCAGGCTGAGGCTGCTGTTGCGGAATCGCAGGAACGCGCATCTATCACAGAGGCGCAGGCAGCAGAAGCCGCTGAAGAAGGCGGTCTGCTGTCAAAGCTGGCTCGCTGGGGCCGTCGCAGCGCGCGCTAATCACTCCATAGACCCCTACCTGAGAGAAAACACAACCCTATATGGCACACCATCAGCAGTTTCTCGACTGGATTGAGAATGAACTGATTAACCAAAACCTGCATCTGGGAGATGAACTACCCGATGACAGAGTGCTGGCCCGCGAGGTGGGTCTCAGCCAAAATCTGATGCGTGAAAGCCTTAAGCACTGCGAAGAAATCGGGGTGCTAAGGCTTTATGAGGGGCGCAAGAAGAGCATCATCAGCGTTCTCTTGCGTGAGCCGGCATCATCGGCTGGCCCTGCCATCGGCCTCTACTTGGCCAGTTCACGAGCCCCGCGCCAGGACCTGTTAAACACCTGCCTGCTCCTGGAAAGCTACGCCTTGGCCGGGCCGTCTTTTGACCAGTCTGCCTTCCCCGAACTTGACCGGATTGTCGGGGCCATGCAGGATGCCGCTACCAGTCTCAGCGATTTCCACGACCTTGAGGCTGATTTTCATATTCAGCTGGGTCGTTTGTCGGGTAACGCCCTGGTCTCTGCCCTGTTGGCTACGCTGCGCGATGCCATGATTGAAGCGCGGTTTGAGCTTGTTAACCGGGTTCCTCTGTGGAGTGCGACATCGGCTCGTTTGCGTATGGAGTACCGTGCCATTGTCGATGCGGCTCGTTCTTGTGATCCTGCACTTGCTCAGACCCTTTTGCGAGCTAACCTGCATGAGCGTTTTGCTGAGGCAGGTCACCGGCTTGATCTGCCAGAGGACATGGGGCAGGAGGATGAAGACCCTCAGTTCACTCTGGAACCCGTGGATATTGATGCCAAGGGGCTCCTGCCGGAGCAGTGGGGTGGTGCAATTGAGCCAGACCTCTTTGAGGCTCTGGCAACGATTCAGCCCATTAAGTCTTCTGTTTCGCCTGTACGGTCTGTCCTAGAGAAGAGCAAAGAACAGCCTGCGCCAGAACCGGTTGCTGCCTCGCATGTGCAAACCGCGCCGGAAGCTCCGCTGGAGGAGGCCCCTGTAGAAGATGCTCCCGAAGTAGCCGAAGCTGTGACTGCACAGGAGGTCCTGGCTGATGCGACCCCTCAAGCTAGCGAAGATACTGCTGAAGCTGAGAGCGCCCAGGCTCTTGTAGAGCCCAAGGGCCAAGAACCGGCAGAGCGTTCGGAAAAGGAGCCGCAAGCTAAGGCCGCAGAAACTCCTGAGCCTGATCTTGTGCTGGATAGCGAGGAAGAGAAGTCCCGTGAACCTGCTGTATCTGAACAGCCTGACCGGCAGCCCGAGCGTCCTGAGCCCATCGCGCTGGCAGAAGAGCGGGCTGTACCAACCGGTAGCGCTACGCGTAAGCGTCGCGGTACCGTCAGCCCCGTTGTTCGTGCAACGGTGATTCCACCGCGCCAGACCTCGCCCAAGCCGGTCCCGGTCCGGCGCCTCATTGACTGGCAACCGGTCGGCCAAGAAGACAAACCTCTTGTAGTTGCTGAGCAGGTATCGGCTCCGGTCCAGAGGGTTCCGGTAGAAGACCTTGAAGCGAAGCTTAAAAACGAAGAAGCTCGTCTGGCTGCTGCCAAGAAGCTAGCTCGTCGTACTGAGGCCAACCCTAGGGAATCAGGGGCCGCACCTGCTCGTGAGACTGGGCAGGTCGCTCATGCACCTGAAGCTCAGGTCATGGAGTCACCTGCGCCTGCAAGAGAAATCGCCGCATCTGAGCCGAAGCGCCCCAGCAGGGTAGCTTCTAAGAAGCTCTTCGATATCGTTAACTACTTTGGTTTTAAGCAGATGAAATCTCCGGTCAGGTCGGCTGTGCCCGCAGAGCCTTCCCGCGATGTGGACGATACCTTGCATATATCTGATGAGCCTGAAACCAATTCGTTTGAGGGGTATGAGTACATCGACCCCCTTGCCGAGGATGACGGTGCAGCCGACTACTCTGATTGGGAGGATGAGGACCTGCACAAGAGCGCTCCCTGGCAGGATGAGACCTCGCAGGTTAAGAACGGCCAGGCCGAGGAGCCCCTACCGGCACAGACTGGCCAACCTACTGAGCCGGGTACTGCTGCGTCTGCCGGGAGTATCCTGAGCCAGAAAAAGGGTAAAAAGAAATCTAAGAAAAACCGCCGCTAAAGGCTCAGTGTGGGAAATGCAACGAGAAAATGTTCTCACTTGAGGGTGAACGGGCCTCGGAACGTCCTGTTTACCTGTACTCTTGACAGAGAGCGTTTTTTCACGCGGAGGGTATTTTTGTGCCCAAAAGCGTGTGTAAGGGAGCGTTTATACCGGTATAACCCCCGGATAGCTACCGTACACACCTGAACTATCAGGTGGTGTCGGCCGGGTATCAACCACTCTATTTAATAAGTGAGGTGAATCCTATGGGTTCAGTTATCAAGAAGCGCCGCAAGCGTATGTCGAAGAAGAAGCACCGCAAGCTTCTCCGTAAGACTCGCCACCAGCGTCGCAATAAGAAGTAAATTCTTCACCGTGAGCCTCGCACCTTTGGGTGCGGGGCTCACGCTCTTTAAAGTGTGGCGAGAGGCGCTGGCGCGATAGAGTAAAGACTATGGCCACACCTCTTATTGAACTTCTGACCAAGCCAGGGTGCCACCTGTGCGAATCTGCCCGGCAGGCAACCCAGGAGGTTGTCTCAGGCTTTGACCTGAGTTTTACCGAGATTAACGTTGAGGATGACCCCGACCTTTTGGAGCGGTACCGTACCGAGATTCCGGTCTTGCGGGTGGACGGGGAGGTTAAGGACTTCTGGCAAATCAACACTAAGCGTCTTGCTCGCCTGCTGGAGAAAAAACTGGCTGGCTAAAAACGTTGGGCCAGGCAAAGCCCTGACAGACCACAGTGGTGGCCAAGAGATACCCGGGCTCTTCAGGTCGGGTTAGCGCTTGTTGGCCGCGTCTGAGAGACTAGGTATATGAGCACACCACAACAGGCTACTGTTACTGTCCACCTGATGCGCCACGGCGAAGTGCACAATCCGGATCGTATTGTGTACGGGCGCCTACCCAACTACCACCTGTCCGAGACCGGGCAGAAAATGGTGGGTCTGAGCGCTGAAGAGTTTAAGCGCCGCTCCGATGCCGGGGCCAATATCGTGCACCTGGTCTGTTCGCCGCTCACCCGCACCCGGGAATCTGCCGCACCGATTGAAGAGCTCCTGGGCCTGACCGCTCAGCCCGATGAACGTGTGATTGAAGCCGATAACTACTTTGAGGGCCTGCATGTCAATAAGCAGGAGCTGCTGGGGAACCCCTCACACTGGAAGCACCTGGTGAACCCCCTGCGTCCTTCCTGGGGTGAGCCCTACAGGGAACAGGTTGCCCGTATGGCAGAGGCCATTAAGGACGCCGCACGCACAGCCTATGAGCTGGGGGGTGATGGCGCCGAGGCAATCATTGTGTCCCACCAGCTCCCCATCTGGATGGCCCGCACCTCGGTGGAGGGTGGTCTGCTACCGCATGACCCCCGCGCACGCCAGTGTAATTTGGCTTCCATTACCAGCCTTAAGTTCAAGAATATTTTTGCTCCTGGCAAGCCAAAACTCTCTTATGTTGAGCCTGCTGCGGAGCTGTACTCAGGTGTTATTCAGTTACCCGGGTCATAATAGCCCGGTTGCATCCTCACACCCTCTGACTCGAAAGACCCCTTTTTATGTTGATTCCTTCTGACCTACGAGTGAGCCGTAAGCAGGCTCTGGGGCTCTTTGCTCTGGGCACTGTGGGGCTTCTATCTGCCTGCTCGCAAGGCCAAGATTCTCTGGCATCCCAGGCTGATGCGGGGGACGCTAAGGGATATATTGCCGGTGATGGTAGCGTCACCGAATACGCGCAGGGGGAGCGGGGGCAACCCGTTGAATTTGAGGGTGAGCTGTTTGATGGTTCGGTTGTTCGAGCATCAGAACTGCGCGGTAAGCCGGTCCTGATCAATTTCTGGTACGCAGGGTGTGCGCCCTGCCGCGCTGAAGCTCCCTGGCTCAACGAGCTTCATGAGAGCTATGGCCAGAAAGTTATCTTCTACGGTGCTAACGTGCGCGATGAAAAAGGCACCGCTGAAGCCTTCGAGAAAAAATTCGGGGTTGCCTATCCCTCCTTTAGGGATCTGAACGGCAAGGTGCTCCTTGCCATGAGCAAGTATGTTCCTGCTCAGGCCGTGCCCACTACTGTTGTGCTCGATGCCGAAGGGCGTGTAGCCGCCCGCATCTTAGGGCAGATTGATAAATCGGTTCTCAAAACCCTGCTCGAAGACCAAATCAGTGCCTAACTACGGCCAAATAGTTCTTGATGGCTCACTATGGCTGGCTCTGCCCCTGGCGGCTTTAGCCGGCCTGGTGTCCTTTGCCTCGCCCTGTGTGCTACCGCTGGTACCCGGCTATGTTGGCTACGTTACGGGCCTATCGGGTGGCCAGATGAGTGCCCGCCACCGAACCATCCGCATGTTGGTTGGGATTAGCCTATTCGTGTTCGGCTTCTCTCTAATTTTCGTGCTGATGTCGGTGGTACTCGCTCAACTGGGTGCCGCCCCCTGGCTACGCGGTCAGCGCTGGGTTGATGTGTTCCTGGGAGCACTGGTCATTCTGATGGGCCTGATTTTTATGGGGCGCTTCAACTTTTTCCAGAAGGACCGAAAAATCGAGGCAAAACCACCGGCAGGGCTGTGGGGAGCACCGATTCTGGGGATGACTTTTGGCCTGGGGTGGGCTCCCTGTATCGGCCCCACCTTTGCCGCCGTCCAAACCCTTGTCTACACCGGCGGGTCAGGTAATACTAAAGCTATTCTTCTGACGCTGGCCTACTGCCTAGGGCTGGGTATTCCCTTCCTGCTGGTAGCCCTGGGGATCAGCAGGGGTGTTAACACCCTGGGGTGGGCACGCCGCCACCGGCTACTCCTGCAGAAACTGGGCGGGGCCATGCTGATTCTTATCGGTATTCTGCTAGCCACGGGGGCCTGGACCTCCATGATGTCCTGGTTCCAAGCTACGGTTCCGGTCTACCAGCTCCCTATCTAAGTATCGGTACTCACCACCACACAAATACCCGCACTCATTACTCAAGGAAATCATGGCTGAGACTCAAGACGCGGCGGCACTCGGGCCGCTAGAAATGCTCCGCTGGGCCTGGACGCAGCTCACCAAGATGAACACCGCGCTCTTCTTGCTGCTCATGCTGGCTGTTGCCGCTGTGCCCGGCTCGGTCTTTCCCCAGCGTATTCAGGACCCTGCAAAGGTCAATGACTACATTAAAGCGCACGAGACGTGGGGACCTATTGCCGATAAGCTCCAGCTCTTCGATGTCTTTTCTTCAGTCTGGTTCGCCTCTATCTACATTCTGCTCTTTATCTCGCTGATTGGGTGCGTTATCCCTCGCGCTCTCAAACACTTCCGCTCGATGCGCTCTGCTCCTGCGCGCACACCCAAGAACTTTAACCGCCTACCCCAGCACCGTACCCTCATGATTCCCCTGGGCGAGGGCACCGAAGGGCTCACAGCCCAGCAAGCCATTGAAGACGCTGCTGCTATCCTCAGGAAGCGCCGCTACCGGGTAGAGATCCGCCAGGAAGCAGGTGCTGTCAATGTAGCGGCTGAACGTGGCTATCTACGCGAACTGGGCAATATCCTCTTCCACCTGGCCATGATGGGGGTGCTGGTCGCCGTTGCTGTTGGCTCCCTCTTTGGCTACAGCGGCCAAAAGATTGTTGCGGAAGACGAAACTTTTGTGAACTCCCTGATGAGCTATGACTCATTCAGCCCCGGTACAAACTACAACCCCGACTGGCTGGTCCCCTACGCCGCGACCATGGATACCATGACGGTAGAGTACGACCGGCAGAAAGGTTCCCCCACCTACGGGGACGATATTGACTACTCTGCCGAGTTCACTCTCACTGATTCCAACGGGGAAAGCCGCCAGCAGACCCTCAAGGTCAATGAACCTATCTACTTTGAGGGCACCAGCATCTACCTGCTGGGAAACGGCTATGCTCCCGTCATCAAAATAAGCAATGACGACGGTACCGTAGCTTTTGAAGGCCCCGTGGTAGGCCTACCGGCGGGTAAGAGCTACCTGTCATCGGTGGTTCTTAAGGTTCCCGACGCGAGCCCCGACCAGCTGGGCTTTGTGGGTATGTTCCTGCCTACCGGCGAACGAACTACCGGGGCCGCACCGACCTCAATCGACTCAGACCTCTATAACCCCATGCTGGTTCTTCAAAGCTACACCGGTGACCTGGGGCTCGATAAGGGGGTGCCCCAGAATGTCTATGTGCTTGACCTTGAAAGCCTAACCGGGCTGAATACCATGGCCCAGGGCAACGGTATCGTCCTTGATGCAAGCAATACCAAAGCCACCATGCCCGATGGACACGGCACTGTCGAGTTCCTGGGCGTCAAGCGGTACGCTGGCTTAGAAATCCGCTCGGATCCGGGCCGCCCGCTAGCACTGGCATCCTTTATCCTGCTCTTTGCGGGCCTGATTATTTCGCTCTTTGTGGCTCGCCGCCGTGTTTGGGTGCGGGCCCGTGAAACAGGGGAGGGTGCGGAGCGCGCACTCACGGTCGAGTATGCCCTGCTGGCTCGTGGCGAAGACCCCCGTCTAAGCCTAGAAGCAGATAAGCTCACGGACTTGCTCGCTGAGCGATGGGGACTAGAATTTGATGAAGCATAACCACCCGTGCACACCGGCTCAGCAGGTGCGCCGCCCCATACAGGCCTCGGCCTCCTAACCCTGCTTGTAGCACCTTTTGAATCGAGAAGCCTATGCCAGAAATTAACGAAACGTTCGCCCGCTGGAGTGAACTCTTTATGTACCTTGCGGCGCTTACCTACATGTTTGCTTTCATTGCCTTCAGCTGGGATGTTGCCGCTAACTCGCGCATTACCAAACGGCTTGAAGCCGCCCAGGAGTCTAAGAAGGAACTTGTGGGAGCAGGCGTGGGCGGCAAGTCCGCTTCGGTGCCTGCTGCAGTTATCAGCAGTACCGAGCAAGGAACCGGTGCTCGTGGCATGGGCTACCAGCGTGTGGCCACCGCTAAGATTTCTGCCCATGTGGCAGATTCGGATATGCGCTATGGTAGCGGTGAGCGTCGTCCGGCTGCGCGTGCTGCGGTAGCTATCATGGTGCTGGGCTGCCTTGTTCACGCTGCTGGTGTGGGGACCCGTGGTTTGGCTGCCCACCGGGTTCCCTGGGGCAACATGTATGAGTTTTGCACTACCGGTGCTTTCCTGGTGACTGCTGTGTTCCTGGTGTTCCTGGTTTTCCGTGACCTACGTTTTGTGGGCACTCTGGTTTCGGGGCTGGCCCTCGTGATGATGACAGCGGCCACTATGGGCTTTAATACACCGGTGGGCCAGCTTAAGCCCGCCCTGCAAAGCTACTGGCTGGTTATTCACGTTTCTATTGCGGTGCTGGCCTCTGCGGTCTTTACCATCACTTTTGCCATGGCAGTTCTTCAGCTTGTGCAGACGGCCCGTGAGCGTCAGATTTTGGCCGACCAGGACACCTCATTGACCCGTATGGGCTTTATGCGGTTGATTCCCTCGGCTACCGCGCTGGAAAACTTTGCTTTCCGCTTGAATACCGTGGGTTTTGCGATGTGGACCTTTACTCTAGCTGCTGGTGCTATCTGGGCTGAAAAGGCCTGGGGCCGTTACTGGGGCTGGGACACCAAGGAAGTCTGGACCTTTATTATTTGGGTTGTTTACGCGGCCTACCTGCACGCCCGTGCAACCCGGGGTTGGTCTGGCCCGCCGTCAGCCTGGCTCTCTATTGCTGGCTATCTCTGCATTATCTTCAACTTCACCGTGGTGAACGTGTTCTTCTCTGGCCTGCACTCTTACTCGGGTGCCCTGATTGACAAGCTTGACCC
>NZ_JBLXXR010000021.1:0-36217 GCF_048513535.1 Rothia sp. CCM 9416
GGCTTGACCCAACGCTCGATGGGGTGGAAGAGCGGGCCGGGGCGTAGGTACTGCGTCAGGGTAATAAGGTCTGTTCCTGCATCGTGTAGGTCACAGAGGGCCTCATAGATTTCCTCGTTAGTTTCCCCCATACCCAAAATCAAGTTGGACTTAGTGATCAGGCCGGCTTCTTTGCCCTGGGTTATGACATCGAGTGAGCGCTCGTAGCGGAAAGCGGGACGAATCTGCTTGAAAATACGGGGTACTGTCTCAAGGTTGTGAGCAAAGACTTCGGGCTGGGCATCAATGACCTGCTGGACGTCTTCTTCTTTGCCTTTGAAGTCAGGGATCAGGATTTCGACACCTGTGGTGGGCGATACCCTGTGAATCTGTCGGATTGTCTCGGCGTAGAGCCAGGCACCACCGTCTTCAAGGTCATCGCGGGCAACGCCGGTGACAGTTGCGTAGCGCAGGCCCATCTTTTTGACGTTGAGGGCTACCTTAATTGGTTCCGTGCGGTCAATAGCAATCGGCTTACCTGTATCAATCATGCAGAAGTCGCAGCGACGGGTGCACTCAGAGCCGCCAATCAGGTAGGTCGCTTCACGATCTTCCCAGCACTCATAGATGTTGGGGCAACCTGCTTCTTCGCATACTGTATGCAGGCCTGAACCGCGGGAGAGGTTAATCATCTCCTGATATTCAGGGCCTACTTTAGCCCTGGTTTTAATCCATGAGGGCTTCTTCTCGATAGGTACTTCTGCATTGCGCGCTTCAACGCGCAGTAGCTTGCGGCCGTCAGGCTGGGCGCTCATGTGGAGGAATCTCCTTTGTAGATTGGTCTCATCGTTAAGTCTATGTGGGGGCTTAAGGTTTTGAGGGGAACCCCTTTAAGGGCTAGGTGGCGGGAACGAAAGATGCCGCTAGCTGGTTGGCGTAGTGGTCGAGTTCCTTTTCAACCTGCTCAACAATATCTGCTGGAGAAATATTCCGCCCGAGCTGTTCACTAATCGTGGTGACCCCGGCATCTGTAATTCCGCAGGGAATGAAAGCCCCGAAAGGGTCAGTGGGGTTATTGCAGTTGATGGAAAAGCCGTGCATGGTGGTGTTTTTTGAGACTCGAATTCCAATGGCGGCTATTTTCTTATCTGGTAGCAGTGCCCCGTCACCCCGGACCCAGACACCAGAGCGACCTTCCACTTGCTGGCAGGTGATACCGAGCCCGGTAAGGACCTTGATGAGGACCTCTTCTAAGACTCGCACGTACCTGACCACGTCAATGGGTTCGGGCAGCTGGACGATGGGATATCCAACGAGCTGGCCGGGGCCGTGCCAGGTCAGTTTGCCACCACGATCAATTTTGATCACAGGAACTCGATTGTCGCTGGGGTACTCATGGTCTTCGGTTCTTTTCCCAGCGGTAATAACTTCCTGGTGCTCTAGGAGCAGGACGGTGTTTTGTTGTTGGCCGGTAGCGACTTTTTCGTGTGTCTTGCGCTGGTATTGAAGCGCCGTCTCATAGTCAACGTACTGGGGTGCAAAGCCGACCCGCTCAAACAAAAGTGCCATACCCTCTAGGGTAGTCCTTTTAGCCAGACTCTAAAAATAGCTAGCCTAAGTGTGGCTTTAAGTTTTTGGTGACCAACTGTGAATTTTTATCCACAGCTAACTAATGTATCTCTGACTAGTATAAATGTCTGTTCTGTGGATAACTTTTTAATGGGTTCTTGCATGTGAGGTATGTCTAGAACATGAAAAGCCAAGCATCTCTTCATCCACAAGACGCACCATCTCACCCTGAGCAGGAACCCCTTGCATCTGACAGCGCGCTCAAGGGCCTGACCGATGTCATCCTCCGATATCGCCTTGAAAGCGGGCCGACCCACTCTACCTGGATTGCTGACTGTGGCTATCAGGCAGCAGGACAGCTTGAGATACAAGCAGGGCCTTACACGCTGACTCAATATTCAAAGAGCGCAACCGCCGCAATGAAAGCAGCTGAGCGGCTCTGCTCTTTACCTACCCACCCTGCCGTCCTGAGAGTAGATGCAGTAACCAGCTCACCTAGTGCAGGTCATATCTGGTATGAGGCAGCTGAAGCAGGTACTCTAGCGGATTATTGCAGAGCCCGGGGCCAGCTTCCACTTGCCCAAGTTACCACCGTAGCTAAGGCCCTGACTGCGGCATTAACATACCTCCACCAGCAAGAGCTTGCCTACCGAGACCTTAGGTTAGAGCACTGCGTTTTCACTGTTAAGGGGGAGCTTAAAGTTCTAGCGCCCGACCTTGATCTCAGAACTTCACCCGATACTGCCAAAGAGGCCAAAAAGGCAGAGGATATTGCCGCCTGTGCCGCTATTCTCTGGTTCTGTCTTACGGGCAAGGAACCTAAGGCACAAAGGCTCCGGGCGCCGCTTCTGTTGAGCCTACCTCAGGCCAGCGACGCTCTTGCTCAAACACTTGAAGATGCTATTGACCTGAGAGCAAATCAGCCGAGCCTGACCGATCTTGCCGCCCTATTTGACCTGACTGCGGATTCTGCCCCCTTAGAGCTCCATCTGAGTGCCAACGAGAGCGTCCTAAGCCGGCTCCCTGCCTACACGGCGACTGAGACTGAGCCGATGACCAACAAGCCTAAAACCCGCATGAGGAGGGCACCGAAAGTCTACGGGCAGCCCCAAACACTGAATAGACGGTCCTCATCAAGGGCTGGTATCTCCTTATGGAAATCGGGGAAGCAGAGGGTTGCTATAGCGCTTCTGGCGGCTATCGTTCTTGCGCTGGGGGCGTGTATATCTGTTTTCTTACCGTGGATCCAGGACCGTCTCAGCGCTAGCCCGCAAGAACAAGCCGCGGAGGAAACTCAGTCACAGGAAATGTCACTACCGACTAGCCCAGCCACGCTATCACCAACAAAGGAGCCAGAATTACAGAAACCTTCCGAACCGGTGAGTGGTATCAGCGGTGATCACCAGGAAGTAATTACCCAACAAACAGCCGAACTCATCCGCCTGCGAAGCCAAGTTCTATCTTCTGGCAATAGCAATCGCGTTCAGGACTATGCCTTACCCGGTTCTGAATTAGAACACAATGACCGTAATATGCTGACTCAAGAAGGAGCAAGAGATCTCAGTCAAATGTCGTCCCAAGTAGTGTCCGTTGAGGAAATTTCTGCCGGTCAGGAGGGTAGCTACACAGTAATAGCGGTTCTTGAAGCTCGCGGCTACAACCCTAAGGGGAGCGACGAGGAACTAGCGCGGTTAGGTATGACCCGAGATGGAGAACGCATTATGCAGAAAGTCAGCTTGACACTACAGCCCTCTAGTCAAGGGCTAAGAATAGAATCAGCAAAACCTATTACTGCCAACGAAGGCTAGGCTTCAAGCACTGTAAGCGAATAAGAAATAGAGCGGTACACAGTTGATGCGTACCGCTCTAGTGGCGAATTCGATATGCCCTTAGATTACAGGCAGCGATTTAGATTTGTGGGTACTGGATAAAAATTGCGATAGCAATATTAATCAGCGCAAGACCGCCAACGGTGTGGGCAAGAGCAATGTTCTTACCTGATTCAGGAGTCCCAAGAGCAAGAGCGGCCTTGTACTTCTTCTGACCTACGAATGCAGCGGCAGCGATCACCAGGGCAATCACCATTTTTATGCCAATCATCATGTGGTTGAGTTGCATATTTTCTGCCATCTGCATGAAGTAGAGAGCGAAACCGGTAACAAGCTGCAAGAGCGCGGCATGGAATTGGCCGGGCAGGACGACAGCTTTCTTAAAGTTTGCTACCCAAAGGCCAAACACTAGTGAAGCACCAATAATGTGCAGAAACAGAAGAATTGAAAAAGCAATAGACATGTTCTTTAGTCTACGGAATACTGGGCCCTTTATCGACACTATGTCACAGCAAGGGGTGTGTTGGTCGGCACCTATGTCAGTTACCCCAGGAAAACAGGGGGTATACAAAAGGTGCTCCCTCATCATGTGATGGGGGAGCACCCTCAAACAATAGCTGGGCGAGTAAAGGGGTTAGATGTCCCTTACTCAGTCACCACCTGTTTTTAGAGGCCGACCTCAGCCTCAAAAGCGGCTTCTTCAAGTCGCTGCTTGAGGAAAGCCAGGAAGCGACCAGCATCTGCACCGTCCACGACGCGGTGGTCGTAGGTGAGTGAGAAGTATGCTAGCGAACGAATTGCGATGACATCGTTACCATCAGCGTCCTGGATCACAGCGGGGCGCTTGTTGGTTGAGCCGATACCCAAGATAGCTACGTTGGGCTGGTTGATGATCGGGGTGAAGAAGACACCGCCGGTTTGGCCGGTTGATGAGATGGTGAAGGTTGAGCCGGAGAGCTCCTCAGGTGCAACCTGACCGTCGCGTGCACGCTTGGCTACATCATTGATCTTCTTTGCGATACCGGCAATGTTGAGGTCACCGGCATCCTTAACAACGGGGACAAGCAGACCCTTGGGGGTGTCAACTGCTAGGCCGATGTTCTCGGATCCGTGGTAGGTAATTTCCTTGAAGTCATCACTCATTGAGGAGTTGAACTGGGGGAACTGCTGCAGAGCTTCGGTAACTGCCTTGGTGAAGAAGGGCAGGAAGGTCAGCTTGGTACCCTCACGAGCCTCAAAACCAGCCTTAGCCTTGTTGCGCAGAGCAACCAGACGGGTGAGGTCAATTTCCTGGACAGTGGTCAGCTGAGCTGAAACTGCCAGCGACTCAACCATGCGCTTGGCAACGGTCTGGCGGATACGAGCTGTCTTCTCGGTGGTGCCACGCTTTGAGGAGACTGCAGGCTTGGGGGCAGCAGGGGCCTTAGGAGCAGCAGCTGGCGCAGCTACGGGAGCGGGTGCTGCGGCGGGGGTTGCAGCAGAGCCCTTCTTAGCCTCGGCAGCAGCCAATACGTCCTGCTTGCGGATGCGGCCACCAACGCCGGTTCCCTTGATGGTTGAAAGGTCGATACCTTCCTGCTTCGCCAGCTTGCGTACAAGGGGAGTGACGTAGGCTTCGCCGTTCTCGCCGGAGGGAATTTCGACAGCAGGAGCCTCAGCAGCCTCATCCTGTGAAGAAACCGCTACCGGTGCCTGCGCCTGATCAGCTACCTTGGCTTCGTCGGCTGCAGGGGCCTGAGGCGCATCAGTTGAGGCGGCGGGGGCAGCAGATGAAGCGCTACCGATGATGGCCAGAACCTGGCCGACCTCGGCATCCTCGTCTTCCTGGATGCGGATTTCAAGCAGGGTACCGGCAACGGGTGAGGGAACTTCGGTATCTACCTTATCGGTGGAAACCTCAACCAGAGCCTCGTCAACGGCTACTTCTTCGCCAACCTCTTTGAGCCAGCGGGTGATGGTGCCTTCGGTAACTGATTCGCCCAGCGCGGGGAGGGTAACCTCAACGCCTTCAGCGGAGCTTGCAGGGGCTTGAGCCGCAGGAGTGGGTGCAGGCGCAGCGGATTCAGCTGCGGGAGCGGATGTTGCTGGAGCTTCCTGGGCAGGTGCAGCTACAGGAGCAGATACGCTTGCGCCGGAGCCGTCACCAATGACGAGCAGGGGAGCACCTACTTCGACATCCTGGTCTTCTTCAACGAGAATCTGTTCAACAACACCGGCAACGGGTGAGGGAACTTCGGTATCAACCTTGTCAGTTGAAACTTCGACGATAGCTTGGTCGACAGAAACTGTTTCGCCAACTTCAACGAGTAGGCGGGTAACGGTACCCTCGGTTACTGATTCGCCCAGTGCGGGCAGTTCAACGGTAGTGGACATAGTCCTTCGTGGTCTCCTTGTACGTGATGGAATATTGAAAGGGTAGGTGGTGCTTCACGGGTGCGGAGCGACCACCTACCTGAAGCTTATTTAGCCGTGCAACGGTGCGCCAGCCAAGGCCATTGCTGCTTCACCGAGTGATTCGTTCTGAGTGGGGTGAGCGTGGATAAACTGTGCAACGTCTTCGGGGAAAGCCTCCCAGACAACCCACATCTGTGCCTCACCAATTTGCTCGCCCATGCGCTTGCCAACAGCGTGAACACCGATGATAGGGCCGTTCTTTTCACGGACAACCTTGACCAGACCGCCGGTACCAAGGATAGAGGACTTACCGTTACCGGCCAGGTTGTACTCTGTAACCTCGATGTTTTCCTTGCCGAACTTCTCTTCAGCCTTGGGCTGTGAGTAGCCGATTGAGGCAATTTCGGGTTCGCAGTAGGTGACCTTGGGGATATGGAGATCCTCAACCACCTGTGGGTTCAGGCCAGCAATCTCTTCAGCAACGAAACGGCCCTGCTGGTAGCCACGGTGCGCTAGCTGGACACCGGGGACGATATCGCCAATAGCGTAGATGTTGCCTACCCCGGTGTGCAGTCGCTCGTTAGTAATGACAAAGCCACGGTCCATGGTCAGGCCCTGTTGGTCGTAACCAAAGCCCTCGGTGTTGGGGCCACGGCCTACAGCAACGAGCACGATATCAGCTTCAAAGGTGGTGCCGTCTTCGAGGGAGACTTTAGCGCCGTTAGCGTCCTGCTCAACAGTTTTGAAGAACTTGCCCAGTGAGGATTTGATGCCCCGCTTCTTGAATTCGCGCTCAAGAACCTTGATGATGGAGGGATCTTCGTTGGGTACTAGGTGGGGTAGGCCCTCGATAATGGTGACGTCAACGCCCATTGAGTTCCACATGGAGGCGAATTCACACCCGATAACGCCACCGCCCAGAACGATTGCGCTCTTGGGGAGGTAATCCATCTGCAGCGCTTCGGTTGAGGTCAGAACGCGATCGCGAATCTCAATACCGAAGGTCTTGGAAACAGAACCGGAGGCCAGGATAATGTGCTTACCCTTGTAGGCGGTGCCGTTAACGCTGATGGTGTCTTGGCCGGTGAGCTTACCTTCACCTTCGATGACGGTGACCTTCTTCATCTTGAGAAGACCGGTTAGGCCCTTGAACTTACCGGCAACGATGCCGTCCTTGTAGTCACGAACCTTGGCCATGTCAATGGATTCAAGGGTGGTGTTAACACCGTACTGTGAGGCGTGCTTTGCCTCAGAAGCGAGCTCTGCTGCGTGCAGGTAAGCCTTGGTGGGAATGCAACCGGTGTGCAGGCAGGTGCCACCCAGATTGCTTTTTTCGATGAGACCTACGGAGAAACCGAGCTGTACAGCTCGAAGTGCAGCTGAGTAGCCTGCGCTACCGCCACCGAGGATGAGGATATCGAATTCTGTTGTTGCCGAGTCGGCCACGTTGACGCTCCCTTACATGGGTTTGCGGAGACACAATGCCCCCTTATCTACTGTCATTTTCTAGCTTATCGCTTGTCGGGGCACAGCTCCACTATTGCGCCGATGAGACTTATGTGCCCCGTGACTAAAACTGAGGGTCCTGATGCACCCAGGGAGCTAGCCTTTTGCTCTAGGACCCCTTGTAGATAGCCTTTCGGGCCTCTGCTGAGCCTTTGAATGGGCTATGAATCTCTGGGGGCAGGGGTAAAGGCTCATGTTCATATTATGGTGGACGCCACGTCATGAGGTGTTAACGATTACATCCCGGTTACCTTTGTGAAGGGTAACCGGGATGCTCAACGATACTTACCGCTTAGGCGTAGGCCTCAATAAATTTGATGAGGGTTGCAACGGAATGGCCTGTACCTTCCTTAGGTGTGTACCCATAGGGTGCTTCTTCGTTGAAAGAAGGCCCAGCAAAATCGAGGTGAGCCCAAGGAATCTTGGCGCCATCTTTCTCACCCACGAATTCTTCAAGGAACTGGCCTGCAACAAGCATTCCGCCGTACCTGGAACCGATGTTCTGAAGGTCAGCAACGGGGGACTTGAGGGACTTTCGCAAATGCTCGGGCATGGGCATGGGCCAGTAGTCTTCGCCAGCGGCGCTAGCTGCTTCAACTACCTTGGCCCGGATATTATCGTGGCCCATAACTGCTGCGGTACGCACACCGAGAGCAATAAGCTGGGCGCCGGTTAGGGTGGCAATATCCAGAATGACGTCGGGCTCAGATTCAGATGCCAGGGCAAGGCCATCTGCCATGACCAAGCGTCCTTCGGCATCGGTGTTCATGACTTCAACGGTGTGGCCACTACGCATGGTCAGGACATCCTCGGGGCGGATCGAGTTGCCACCGGGCATGTTCTCGGCCAGACAGAGATAACCGCTGACTGCCACCGGAATGTTGAGTTCTGATGCGGCAGCAACCACGTTGAGGACTGTAGCTGCACCTGCCATATCTGATTTCATAGTGGTCATAGATGTGGGGGGCTTGAGGGAAATACCGCCGGTATCGAAAGTAATACCCTTGCCTACTATTGCTACGGTTTGAGTAGCGCCCTGTGGCACATATTTGACCTCAACCAGGCGAGGCTTGCGTTCTGAGCCCTGACCTACACCTGCGATTCCGCCAAAGCCTTCTGCTACCAGCTGGTCGTAGTCCCAGACCTTTGCGGTGACATTTTCCAGCCCTTCAATACGCTCTAAGGCTCGCTCAACGAAAGTTGCGGGGTAGAGGTGGGATGGGGGAGTATTCACCAGACGGCGGGTATGATCTACAGCTTCGCCTAGAATCAGGGCACGGGTGAGTGCCGGCTCGGCTTCTGCAGGGTCAAGATCGGTGACAATGGTGATGTCCTCTACCGGTGCCTTGACCAATTCTGCTGTTTTTGCTTTCAACTGAGCATCTGAAAAGGCTCCGTAGGCGGCACCTTCAGCCACGGCGGCAACTTCATCAGGGGTGGTGACGCCTAGGGCAAGGGCAACGTTCTCGTTGCCAGCTAGCTGGCGAACTGCAGAACCTGCGGCATAGCGGAGGCTGTTCAGCTTTTGAGCGAGCTGGTCGTTTTCTACCCCAAGCCCGATGAGAGCAACAAGGTCTGCTCCAGCTTCATCAAAACCGGGTAGGCGAACGAGTTCGTCCTGGCCCCCGGTCACCCCCAGGTCCTCAAGGATTGCTTCGAGACCCTCAGCGGTTTCTTCGCCAAGAGGGTTGGATGCAAGAACCGGGCCTTCCTCAGAGGAATAGACGCCGAGAACTAGAACATTTGCCTCGAGCCCATCAAGGTCGGTTGAGGAAACGGAAAATGACAAATCATGTGATTGGCTCACAGAATTCTCCTTTAGATATTGGGGCGAGAACATAGAGGCCGCGGGAAAAGCGACTTTTCTTGTGCTCCTTCAGTTAATAAGGGTAGGCAAAAAAACCGTCAATGTGTACCGTGGATAACCTGCTGGAGGTACCGTGGAGCCGGCTAACAGCTCTGTCGGTTGGGGCGATTTATGACATTTTTGTGAAATGCTGGTGTGGATGAGGAATATCTCTTCACCGACAACAGTTATTACTGCAAGATACACAGCCGGTATTAGAGAGGCTGGAGTACTATAGAGTCTCAACACAAGAATGGACCTTTAGGCGAAGGGGGCAGAGCATGAGACACGATGAGCGGCTATACATAGCCCACGCTGGAGTATTTGAGAACCAGCGCCTTAAAGGCCTCCCCCTGGTGGTTGCCCTATCACACCCTCAGGACGCCGGTGGAACAGCGGGGCACCTGGGCGAAGTCCTTCTGCACGAACTTGATAGCCTTCCCGTCATCGAGTTTGACGCTGACAGGCTCCACGACTACCGCTCCCGCAGACCTCGCATCACCTTTAAGAAGGACCACTATACCAACCCTGTTTTGCCCGAGCTCAAGCTCTATGTTGTAGAAGACCGGTTGGGTAAGCCATTCCTGCTGCTGACCGGGACCGAGCCTGATTTTCTCTGGCAGAGGTTTACCTCAAATATCGTTGACCTTGCTCAACGACTCGATGTTTCGGTCGCGCTATCTGTGACTGCATTCCCTATGCCGGTCCCTCACACACGCCCGATTCCTGTGACAGCCCATGGCTCACGCAAAGATTTGACTGCCGGCATATCCTCCTTCCAGCCTGAAGCTCTCGTCCCGGGTTCGGTGTCAAGTCTGCTCGAGGTAGCCTTGACCGAAGCCGGTATTGGTACAGCAGGCTTCTCTGTGAATGTTCCCCAGTACCTTTCTGAATCTGAGCTTCCCCAGACTGCTCTGGTCGCTATGGAACACCTTTCGCTTGCCGCCAAGCTGAGCCTGCCCTCCGACCGCTTGCGGGAGCTTTCACTTAATGTGCAGGGCCAGATTGATGAACAAGCAAGTGCTAACCCTGAAATTCAAATGATGATTCACCGCCTAGAAGAATCTTACGATGCCAACGCGTCCAGGGGTTTCAGCGCTTTACCTTTGTCTGAGCGAGCGGCCGGGCGCGTTCCGCCCCGGGATGAAATTGGCGCAGAAATCGAGGCCTACCTCGCGCAGCTGAGCAATGATTCTGGTCATGAACCAGGTCAAGGCCAGCTGGGGCCTCTCTAGGGAACTTATGTCAGGTACTGTGCGAGCTGTGGATTGCGATGTCCACGCTCTTAATAGGCGCGACATTGATCCATTCTTTTTCTGTGACTTCTTTATTTGTACATCGGGGCAGTGCAGGGGAAACCCTCGATGAGCTTTCCACAGACTGTTTAAGGCTTCTCCTGTGCCATGTTTAACACTGACACTGGGGGCATGAACAGTTTTTCTCACATAAGCAGTTCCTCAGCCTTAACTTCTCGTATTCGGACTGAGAGAGACGTCGTTGCAACCTGTGTTCACCTTCTAGGGTATTGGCCTAAGGACTCCCTGGTTCTCATGGTTGCCGAAAGCTCAGGGGTCGGACCGCTGATAAGGGTCGATATGGCCGACCCGTTTGAAATGCCAGCGGAGGACTATTTAGATACTCTCTTCAGCTCTATTCCAAGGCTGAATGGTCTCAACGAGTGCCTTCAGAGGATCTTTGTTCTGATGTTCGGGGGCTTGCTTAGCACATGCCCAAGCACTCCTTTAACCCAGCCTGCTGGCCCGATAACTGGGAGTGATCAAGAATTATTTGAGCGAGCTATTTACTACCTAGAACCCATTCAGAGCACTGGCTCGAGGCATAATCTTGAGGTACTTGATGTCATCGCGGTGGGGCGAACCGTCTACTGGTCGGTCAACCCTGAAACCGGTGGCTTGGAGCCTGTAGGGTGGGCAAACGATATCTTTTCTAGCCCGGTCTATGCAGAACTTGTTTCACGAGGATCCCTTGTATCCAGTAGCTCGCATGAAGCTTTTAGCCTCAAAAAATGGAACCCGTTAGATACTCAGCATCCACACACAACAGAACTGTGGCTGGCCTCTGCAGAGGCTGCTGCTGTGCGGTATGTCGAGATGAAGCAAACCCTTAACCCGCTGGAGCCTTTTCAAGCAGAAGCAGAGCTGATGCTCTGGGATAGCCTGCTTGGAACTGTCGCTGATTCTGTCCGCTTAGAGAAAGAGAACAATCTACTTCCCTCCACTTTAGGCGATCGTATTCGAACAACGGTTCCGCCTGATGCAGCCGGCTATCTTGTAGCTTCGCTGACGAACTCAGCCACCTTGCATTACTTGGTCTACCTTGCCTGCACAGATCTATCGCACACTCTCGCAGCACTGGGTCTGATGGAGGGATATATTCAATTCTTTCTTGATGATGCAGGCAAGAGTAGCAGAAGGCTGTTACCCTCGGCGCAGACTCTGTCAGCCTTTGATCTTGAGAGAATAAGCCCTACCCTCAGCGCTCAAGGCATGCGTGAGCCTGCCGACAGCAACGAAGCCGGGGCCCATTTTGCCGGGGTGCTTTCAGGATCCCTTGAAAGGCCCCCTCATTGGTGCAGGCTAGAAGCTCTGGAGCGGCTGTGCGCCCTTTTCGAAAATATCGCTTGCCATAAGTGTGAATCTATGCTGATTGCGAGCCAAGCCTGGGTTAAATGGCTCCGGGGGAACTCGACAGAAGCCTCTTACCTTCTTGAAAGTGCAGATCAAAAATACCTGGAGTCTTCCCCGCTTCTTTTGAAGAGCCTGCTGGGCAGCAGCACTATTCCTATGTGGCTTACCCAGCCTGGGGGAGTACCCCCTGTTCGCTAATACAAGAAATCTGCTGGTAAGTATCGCGCCGCTTAGCTAGTAGGGCTAAAACATGTCATACTTGACTATTGACCCCGCTTGTAGTGTGGCCGCATGATTCAAGAAAATATATTGGAATAAAATCCAAAGGCATTCTGTTGAAGCTAGAGATATTTTTGTAAATCTACCGGACCTACTTGACAGGGTCTTAGGTGTTTTGACCGCGAACACCGCATCACACTCGCTACGGTCAACTAGCTCAGAAAGGTTTTCTGTGTCACCAGCCGCACGCAAGAAAGCAAGCAGCGAAACCGCTGCAACCAAGGCCACCGCTAAAAAAACCTCTACTCGCGCCAAGGCAAAAAAGGCTGATGAGCAAGCAGAGGCCGTAGAAAATAACGAGGACGATGTTCTTGTTACCACCACGGCAAAGCCCAAAAAAACTGCAACTAAAAAAGCAACAACAAAAAAGGGCAAGAAGTCTGCTGACGATGATGACCTTGTCTTGGATGATGATATTGCCCTTGACGATGTCGCCCTCGGTGATGACCTCGACGAAGAGAACGACGAGGATGATACCGATTCAGTGACTAAAGAAGAGAAAAAGGTAGCGGAAGAAGTTGCTGCTAAGGGGTCCGGATTCGTTCTGACCAACAACGACGAAGACGATGCCCCGGCAATCCGTGTCGTAACACCCGGTGCTACAGCTGACCCGGTCAAGGACTACCTTAAACAGATCGGTAAGGTCGCTCTGCTCAATGCAGAGCAAGAAGTTGATCTTGCCATGCGTATTGAAGCTGGTCTTTACGCTGAGCACAAGCTCAAAGAGAACCCCGATATGGACCCCCAGCTTAAGAAAGAACTGCGCTGGGTTATCCACGACGGATGTCGTGCCAAGAACCATCTTCTTGAGGCTAACCTCCGTCTCGTTGTTTCGCTGGCTAAGCGCTACACCGGGCGTGGCATGCTCTTCTTGGACCTCATCCAGGAAGGTAACTTGGGCCTGATTCGTGCGGTAGAGAAGTTTGACTACTCTAAGGGCTTTAAATTCTCGACTTACGCAACCTGGTGGATTCGTCAGGCTATTACTCGCGCTATGGCTGACCAGGCACGTACTATCCGAATCCCTGTACACATGGTCGAGGTCATCAATAAGCTCGCCCGTGTTCAGCGTCAGATGCTTCAGGACCTGGGCCGTGAGCCCAGCCCCGAAGAGCTTGCAACTGAGCTAGATATGACCCCCGAGAAAGTCATCGAGGTCCAGAAATACGGCCGTGAGCCTATCTCGCTTCACACCCCTCTGGGTGAAGACGGAGACTCGGAATTTGGTGACCTCATTGAGGACTCCGAAGCTGTGGTACCCGCCGATGCTGTTTCTTTTACCCTCTTGCAAGAGCAGCTACACTCGGTGCTTGATACCCTGTCAGAGCGCGAAGCTGGCGTTGTTGCTATGCGATTTGGTATGACTGATGGGCAGCCCAAAACCCTTGATGAGATTGGCAAGGTCTATGGTGTGACACGTGAGCGTATCCGCCAGATTGAGTCTAAGACCATGTCCAAGCTCCGCCACCCCTCCCGTTCACAGGTTTTGCGGGACTACCTCGACTAACACTCAGGCCTACTGAAAAGCCCTGGCACTCCAAGGAGTACCAGGGCTTTTGTTATAGGGGAAATATATTAGGCAATGAGCAGGGTACTAATCTTCCATTGTCCACGTTTCCGTTCCGCCCTGAGTGCAACTGCTCTTGTGCGGCAGCCATCGGTTACCAGGAGGCTAATCTCGTAAGCCTGTGGAGATACTTTCTGGACGATAACTCTCCGGGGGCGGATCAAAGCTGGAGCGCGGTGGGGTTCGATGGGAGGGTAGTCCTTAAGCTTTTGAGCTATTGCAGGCTGTATTCTGGAAAGATTCTGAGAGATGGTTCGGTAGCATCCTGCTGTCATCCACGGTGAAAGATGGTGTAGCGGACGCCTGCCCATGAACACTTCAACACAGGCTGTGCCGATGCGAACGCCTAATCGTTCAACGGCTGATTCTTCTTCACTGATGTAGGGAAGGTCTTGAGAGGGTGTAGCGGCTCTACCTTTCTCAAAGTAGTGAGCATAATTTTTTGCGTAATCGCTGGCCTCAAGCACAATGAATTGGGGTCTTTCACGATCTGGGAATGCTGTTTTCATGGTCTTACTCCTTAGCTGAGGGTTATCGGGGAAGTACTATCTCTTGGCCTGGGAAGATATATGAGTCAAGGGTTGGAATCAGATTGCTGTTGAGGCCTTGTAGCTCATGAACGCAGTGGAGAATTTCTGCTCCGCTTGCTGTCTTTGGCATATGGTTTTCTGCTATTGACCATAGCGAGTCACCCGGTTTGACCCTGTAGTGGCTAGAGCCAGCATTTGCCTTGCCGTTTTGTTCTGGTGGGGAGGTCTCAGTTTGCTGGCTGGTCGATGTCAATCCACCGAAGAGCGGTGAGATTGTTTGCCTGGAGTGACTACTGGCCAGGGTAACCGCCACAGGCTTTGGGGGCGTTGAAGAGGCAAACAGCGGTGTTATCGATGGTGAAGTAGCGCCGTGCTCAGATGCTGAGTATGCGCCTTCCCCATATTCTTCTGGCATAGGTGGAATATTGTCCTGCCCTTCAGCGTAGATAATAGCTGGTGTGGTTTCAGCGGTTTGGCTAATACTGGTGCTTGAATCATCGGCTGTTAAAGCCTGCGCCTGTTGGGGACCAGCGATGAGGCTGACGCTGAGTGAGCCACTGATGAGTACCTTAAGCGCTGAGGGTGCCCACCGAGGAAAGGAGGGGGCGCGAGTGCTGATTCTCAAGTTAAAAAGTATGAGCCGGTAAATGTAGAGAAAATAGCTACTAGACCACCACAGAGCAATCAAGCCGCAGGCAAAAGTGCTCATCAAGGTCATGAATATCTGGGACCAAGTCTCTGCAGTAACTGCTTTTGCCGGTACCTCGGCCGCTTCTATAAATGTGAAAAACAGGTAGGAACCGGTCAGTGCCCCTGTCATCGAGAGCAGAGGTACCGCCGCTGCCAGCAGATGGCGAAAACCATAGGATCTCATCACTACACCCCAAATCATGTCATTTGATGTCATTTGATGAATTATGATTTATCTTACTGATGTTTTATGTTCAGGCAAGAGTATTCGCAAATTTTTTCACTATATTTCTGTTATGACCTGACTTCGGGATATCCTCGGTACATGAACAGCCTGGATCGTTTATTACGAGACTTTGAAGTGCAGCTACAGGCACAAAGAGTGCGCGACTACGAGGCAGATGCGCGTGAACTGAGCATGATGGAGCGCTCAAAAGTTACCTGCGCAGATAGATTGGCTGCCCAGCTGGGGGTTGCCCTGTCTGTGCACGGTAGCACGGGAGATACGTGGCGAGGGCAACTCATCGGGCTTGGATTGGGGTGGATTCAGCTATCAACCGACACAGGTGATCTGATAATTCGCACTCAGGAAATTGTCTGGTGGGAAGGTGGCGATAATAAGTCCTATGTTGAGGCTGAATCGGTTTCTCGAAAACTAACAATCGGTTCAGCCTTGCGGGCTCTCGCTAAAGGGCATCGTGAGGTTATCGTGATACACAACGGATCTGCCGGTCTGACCACGGAGGGGCACATTTCAGCTGTGGGGGCAGATTACTGCGAGCTCTTTGCTACAAGGGCTCAGGCATCAGGAAAGAAAGTCTCGTTTGTGCGGACTATTCCATTTACATCAATTGCGGCGGTGAGGGTAGCTGCTGGTAGCTAACCCTTTAGTGCAAGCTTTAGAGAAGCTGGTCCTCCTGGGCCGGTTGCCCGGAGCGTATTGACTCTTCCGTCATGGCATAGCGTTCCTTGATGTACTCTTCCAGCATTGATTTTTCAACTCGCCACTGGTTTCGCCCACCAATCTGAATTGCTTTAAGCTCCCCTGAGCGAACCAGCGCGCGAGTCTGACTAGGGGTGATGTTGAGAATCTCGCCTACATCGGTCAGGGTGAGAAAGCGTTGCTGAGCCATGGAAGAGAAACCTTTGCGCTAGGTGCCAACAGAATGATGTCTTTGATAAATTTTAGTGCATTTTGGGGTATCTAGGGGTGAAAAGCAAAGGCTGTGGAAAACATCTTATTTTCTGCGTAACTTTGAGGTAAAAACCCTTCTGAACTTTGTTTTATACCTCTGATTAGTAAAACTACTGTCATCAATAGATTTCGTACCTAGCTGACGGAGGTGGCCAGATGGCTCATGAACAGACCGCTCCGCGTTTTAAGAAACCTGGCTTGAGAGATCCCCGGCTACTTGTTGGTGTGCTCATCATAGTGCTTTCAATTCTAGCTACAGTAGGCCTTATCCGTGCTACCAACCAGACTGAACCTTACTATGCCGTGAGTAAAGACTTGGGCATAGGAGACCGGATTAGTAGGGAGAACGTGCAAGTCGTTCAAGTTCGGTTGGGCGATGCCGCACCTCAATATATTTCAGCTGAGCAAGATTTGGCTGAGGGGCTTGTCGCCACACGCCCTCTGAAAGCCGGTGAAATCCTTTCGCCCAATGCCGTCTCCTCTGAAGTCAGTGAGGGGCGGCGACTCGTGACCCTTTTGCTCGATCAGTACGCTGTATCTGGCTTTTCTGCAGGCGACAGAGTTGATATCTGGGTATCCCGCAAAGAAGAAGGCTCAAACTCTTTTGGTGATCCGGAACCTATTGTCGAGGGGGCTGAAATTCATTCTGTCACAGCCCAAGAATCAATTATCGGAGGCACCGGTCGCTCTGCCGTCGAAGTATGGGTCAATAACGAATATCTCTCGCAGGTGCTGGGAGCCTCAAACGATGGTTCTGTCATTAACCTGGTTCCTTCGGCCTATGAAAGCGGTCGCCAATGATGCAGATTCCGATTATCGTCGTAGCGGATGAGGGTGGCAGGTTTATCTCAGCCATCGAATCCCAGCGAGGCCACGTCAGTGTAGTGCGACACGTTCATGATATGGGCGAGATGCTGGGCATTGCACAAAGTGGAATAGCTCGCGCTGTCTTAGTCGTTACCCAGGCTCATGAGATGACCCAGTCCCTGATCAGCTCATTGCATCAGATGGAACTATCAGTGTGCATTGTTGCAGATACTCATGCACCGTCCTCCCTAGATAATGTAACTATCGTTGACTCTCTGGCAGATACACAAGAAATAGTTGAAGCAATTGAGCGTTCTGTCAAAATCCTGCTGGAAGAAACCGAGGCCCCACAAGCTGACTGCCCCCCTGAACAAGTCAGAGACTTGACCCAGGCACCAGGGGCACAGGCTCAGATAAGGGAAGAGGCGGGTAGCGAGAGCCTGCCAGGGAAGCTTCTCACCGTTTGGGGCCCGCTCGGTGCTCCAGGGACAACAATGCTTGCCACAAATCTGGCAGCAGCCTACGCAGAAGCTGGCTATAAGACCTGTCTTGTGGACGCCGATACCTACGGTGCCTCAGCCGGTGCAGTATTAGGGCTCACCGATGACTACTCCAGTCTCGCTCAGCTTTGCCACCAGGCAGAGAGAGGGCCCGTTAAAGAAAGGCATCTCAAGGAACTGGTCCAAACGGTCCGCCACAAAGATTCATACTTCGACATTGTTACCGGCATCAACAGGGCAGACCGGTGGGCTGAAATTAGAAGAACCAGCCTTGCTAAGGTCTACGAAACCCTCTTGCAGAAGTATGACTTGGTCATCGCCGATACAGCCTTTTGCCTGGAAGAAGACGAAGCGCTTTCATTCGATTCCATCGCTCCGCAACGCAACGAAGCAAGCCTAGTAAGCCTTCAAGACTCTGACGGAATTGTGTTGGTTGGCTTAGCAGATGTTGTGGGTGTACCCCGACTGATTAAGGCCTATGACCAGCTCATCCAAACTGTTCAACCAGAAAATCCTCAGGATATTTCTATCGTCTTCAACCGTGTTCGCTCAGAAGCCATAGGACCTTCTGCGCGCCTAGCGTTAGACCATTCATGGCAGCGATTTGGGCCAGCACACCCTATCGACCTTGTGATTTCTGAGGATGCTGGCACAGCCGATAAGGCCCGTCTTTCCGGCAAAACGATTCTTGAGGTGGCCCCGACTTCTCAGCTCGCCAAGGAGCTCCATAACCTGCAAGCAATTACACGGGCACGCCTGGGGCTTAAACCAGGGCCTACCCCTGACGAAAATGGGGGTTCCTCACAGAACGTGGTAGAAAAGAAGAGATTATCTTTTAGGTTCCCAAGCCGTTCGCGCTCCAGCTCGTAGGCTTTGACCCAAGCCAGGAGGCCACACAGCATGTCATTGACAGAAACCCTTGAACGGAGTGGTGCCTATGGGCCAGGTGATATTGAGTGGCTTCATCTGCTCACAAACGAGTGGCAAATCATCGCTGATACCGGTTACTGCGACCTCATGCTGTGGGTCCCCGATTCTGAGAGTATTGAAGGATTCTTCGCGCTCTCACAGTCTTTACCATCTGAAGCAAGCTTTGTTAGCCTCGCTCAAATCAGACCATCCACCACGCATACCGTCTTTCATTCAGATCTGGTAGGCAGGTCCCTCCACAAGTCACTTTGTGAACGGGCAATAGCGAGCTGGAATAGCCAGACCCCCAAAACGCTAAACGATGAAAACAACCTGACCGATATTGTTCTTGAGACTGAGTTCATCCCACTGATTAGAAATAACCGCCCGGTGGCTTTGCTCTCTGTCCACAGGGAAAGCCTGGGTACCCGCAAACGCCAAAAAGCTGAGCGGGCCTATCGTGACGTATCGCACCATATACTCCAGATGGTGTCGCGAGGTGCCTGGCCGGAGTTCTCAGCCCCGGTCGGTACTGCACACGGTAACCCTCGAGTCAGCGATGGGCTCATGATGCTTGATACCGACGGGAGGGTAAGCTACGCATCACCTAACGCCCTCTCGATATACAAAAGACTCCAATTCTCGGGCGACATGATTGGTAAAAGCCTTCTAGAGGTTACTCGTTCGCTCTTACCAGCAGGAGAAAAAGCAGACGAAACCTTGCCTCTGGTTCTTACCGGCCGAATGCCCTGGCGGGCTGAAATTAAAGCGCACAGAAAAAATGTCAGTTTCAGGGCGATACCCCTTCGGCGCTTTTCACGGCTGGGAGAGGAACGTTATGGGGCGGTTCTGCTCTGCCGAGACGTCACCGAGCTAAGAAGCCGTGAGCTAGAGATGATGTCAAAGGATGCAACTATTCGAGAGATACATCATCGGGTAAAAAATAACCTCCAAACCGTCTCTGCATTGCTTCGTCTCCAAGCTCGTAGAATGACCAGCCAAGAAGCCAAAGAGGGGCTGGAGCAGGCTATGCGTCGCGTGGCAACTATTGCCCTCGTACACGAAGCCCTCTCTCAGGGGCTTACGCAAGACGTTGACTTCGATGATCTCATTGGTCGTCAATTCCGGCTGGCCGCTGAGCTGGCATCCCCCGGACAACAGGTAGAAACACTTGTCAAAGGGCCCTTTGGGCGGTTACCGAGCCAGATCGCAACTCCGCTTGCCTTGGTTATCAACGAAGTAGTAGCAAATGCCGTCGAGCATGGGCTGGCTGGAGAAACTGGAACGGTTACTTTGCGCTGCCAGCATCACTACAGCGATAACCAGGAGCACCGGCTAACTGTAACTGTCGCAGATACGGGTGCAGGTATCAGCGGCGCAAAGATTAGGGAACTTGAAGAAGGGGCCAGCACAACGGGGCTGGGAACACAGATTGTGAAGACTCTGGTATCTAGTGAGTTAAACGGTTCGATTCACTGGTCATGCCTACCTGAGGGAGGGACACAGGTGACCATCACCGCTCTCATCTCCTAGCGGGCCAAAAAATTCAGGGGAAGCCGTCAAAGGCTTCCCCTGATAGGTTTTCTTGGGTGCCAGAACCGCTAGGATGCCCTGCGGGCCCGGGCGGCACGACGTTTCATGGCACGTCGTTCGTCTTCACTCATACCGCCCCAGACACCAGAATCCTGGCCAGTCTCGATAGCCCACTGCAAGCATGTATCCATGACAGTGCAGCTGCGGCAGACGTTCTTGGCTTCTTCAATCTGAAGTAGAGCGGGCCCGGTATTTCCTACTGGGAAAAAGAGTTCGGGATCTTTCTCGAGACAAGCAGCACGGCTTCGCCAATCCATTAGCATGCTCTCCTACAGGGTGTACCGGAATATGCTGGTTGAACCACCAGCTACTAAACAATAAATTTGGCTCCTTAGGTTAAGGAGCCAAACGTGAACCTCAATAACTTTCCCACGATATAGACCGTCAGACAAGAGGTTGTTGGCGAAAATAACAGTGATGAGCTGAGGTAAATCTCACAGAGAGCTCTGAACTGGTGTTGCGGCGTGAGGGTAAACACTCCTGCCCGCCTATCCTAGATAGAAATAGTACTTACCAGATCAGCCATGAAAGTCTCACAGCATGAAACAGCTTCTTCACGGTGCACCTTTGAGCGTGAAAATTACCCTTGCAATATCGTTGGGACAGGTGATCTATTTTCTTGCTAGGACTGGGCTAGGAATTATGGATTCAGCAGGTAGGGGAACCACGCTAGTTATCGCCGCTTTCTACCTAATGGTTACCTTAGCGCTGGCAGTAGGGGCATATGCTCTCCTACAGGGGCGTAGATTCGGGCAACCTCTCGTCCTGGTCTGGCAACTGTTTGCCTTTATCATCGGAATACAAACCGCTCTGGGCGGTCAGCTACTCATCGGGGCTGGGGCGGCTATCTTGAGCGGTGTGGTTATTCTTGCGGTATGCGCAAAATCCACCGTTGATTATGTGACTGTTACCCCTCGGTAAACGCAACTTGGACTGGGTAGCAGTCTGAGTACTCAATAATAACGGCTCTACCCGGTGGCACCTTTCCCATCGTTTTGAGGTCAAGAGGCAGGTCATGTCCAGGGTAGAAGCTAAGGTCTGTAGCGATTTCGGGTTGTAAAACGATGCCTGTGGCAGTGCCATTAAGGGCAGATAGGATGGGCGAACTACTCCATCGGGGCCAGGGCGTGTAGGCCACGAGTACCAGCTCAAAATCTTCCTTTCGTGAGAGTATGAGATGCTGGACATCGTGGCTAAGCTTGTCGATGTCATCAATGAGCAGTACTGGGCGTCTCTTGGAGTCCTCGAATCTATCGATGGTCTCCCTAAGAATGTCGACCTTGATGCTTGGTCCAGCGGGGATATACACCATGGGGTAGCTACGGTTGAGCGTAGCGAGGGCCTTGAGGCAGGTTGTCTTCCCTGATCCCCGAGGACCGCTAATAGTCATGAAACCTCCTCGCGTCTCTGGTAGAGTGGCGACTTTTCCCCAACGATCCAGACCTATCGCAAGCCTCTTTCTGGGCTTATCGGTTTTGAGACTTATATCCGCGACAGTGCAAAGAGTTGGGAGCTGTTTCCAGCGGGAGGAAAGCCCGGTTGATAAAGCGACAGTAGCCAACCTCTCCTTTCCACTTGGTGCCAGTGACCAGCACAGCGTCCCCGCTTCCACCTTCGGACCACCGTGTTGTTCAATAAGAGGCCCTTCAAGAGCAAACTGCCCTGCGGTTGGAAGGCTGTATGTTTTACTGGTGGAACGGGTAGGGTCATTTTTTACCGCAGATTGAGTAAAAGCGAGGTAGGGGAAGAGGGCTTGCCATTTTCCTCGAGGAACAGCAAGAGAAGTGCACAAGGTCAAAATCTGGTGATGTGCTGCCTGCTGCAGAATCTCAAGGAGATGAGATTCAGAGAGCGGGTAACGAATAAGACTCTCAAGAAAGCTATCCAACCCGTCAATAACGAGCAGGGTTCTGTGCGGGAAATTTTGGGCCATATCGGCCAAGATGAACCGAATAAACTCTAAATCTTGAAGCGAATAGATACTGATTGCCTCAGATGAGCCAAGGGCTGTACGCAGCTCCTGCGCACCTTGCTCAGAAGCAGTGCAACAGACGATGGCGTATCCTCTATCCGCCGCCTGGATCAAGGTGCTTTTCAGGTGTTCAGCCCGATCAATGGGGTTGCCCACCATCAGGAGAGGGCCGTCTTCTGAGGACCACCAGAACCGGCCTTGGTAACTGCTCTCTGGTATCTCGAAAGTTCCCAGGTCAACACCAAAAAGGTTTTGGTGATCGGTTTCTGGTGGTGTGGTCGGGGTAAGTTCGGGAAGCACCGGTGTATAGGCAGAAGAGCCATAGACCTGCTCTAGTTGTGCATTGAACTGACTCAAGTTTTGGTCTGATATGGGACAGGCTCCTGTGTATGCCCCCTTATTTTCTTCCAGCACAAAACTTGCTGAGCAGTGCGCTCTACTGTCAGGGCTGTAAAATCCGGTCAGCAACGGTGCTTGGAAGGCGATGAGCCTATTTTCCGAATCTTTTATGAAGCCCCTGCCAGGCTTACTGGCTGGCAAAGTAGCAGCATCATTAGACTCAAGAATGTTGTAAGAATCTTGACTGGAATTCACCCGGAGACAAAGAACCGTTGAGATATTAGTCCGGATGTCCTGTGAGATAGCGCCTTGAGGGCGTTGTGTTGCCAAGATGAGGTGATAACCCAGGGAACGTCCGATGGTGGCTATGCGCATTATTTCATTCATAATGTCGGGGAAACTGTCCACTAACATTCGAAATTCATCAATACACAGCATGACCTCCGGGAATTCTGGGTACTGCTTTTGCCCAAAGCGTAAAGATTGGTAGTCCTCGTATGAGCTCACGCCAAGAGAACGAAAAAGCTTCTCACGTTTTGTGAGGTCAGCTTTCAGGTATTTGAGGGACCGCTGGAGAGTCGCTGTTTCTAGATCTGAGATAAAAAGGCTGGTGTGGGGCAGATATGCGAGGGGCCCAAGACCGGCACCGCCTTTAAAATCTATCAAGACTAAAGACAACCGTCGTGGGCTATTGCCAAGGGCTAAGGACCAGAGCATAGTACGGAGTAACTGAGACTTACCCGATCCCGTCGTGCCAGCGCAGAGAAAATGAGGCCCATGTCTTGTAAGGCCTAGCGCAATATCTTGGTGAGTATCGAGGTCTTGACCAACATACATGGATAAATCTTGGTCATGAGTCGGAAAGCTCTCAGGCAGATTTCTTTGACAGGCAGGGGGCGCAAAAAATGGTATCTCTGAGGTTGCGGAGTCAGCTGTCTGAGCGGCCCGTGAGGCAGTAGTTCTACCAGTGGATTGGGAGAGAAGTGAGGTATAGGTTTCAGTAGAAATCCCGTCCAAAAATAGCTTGTCCCAGCCGGGCACTTGTAGGATTCGGGTGCTAGCTTGGGGCGTTAGAACAAATTGCATAAGACCGTCAGACGTATCAGGAACAGGAGTCGAACAGATAAGCAAACCATTCTGTAGACCCGGCAGCTGATCCGAATCGATGAGCTGGACGTGTTCAAAGGTAACTAAGGGCTCAACCAAGCGGAGATATTCAGAGTTTTCTTGTCCTCTTATCAGAACATAGATCGGTAGGCCTGTCTTGATCAGCTGACATAGAGCCAAGCGTTGGGTTGCGGTAGGTAGCGACCCCGCTACATCACTGAGCTGTTGTGCAGAACATAGCCAGGGGGTGCTCGACAGGAGGGGAACAGCATCTATATCCCGGTGTTTTCCTTGAATACGTGCTTTCCTGGTTCCTCTGCCCAGGGCGATACCTGAGCCTTGGGCTAGGTACCTGACGCCACGAAACTTTTGGATAGCTGCCTGCTCATTGGTGACCGCTTCGGCAACTAGCCGGCGAAACTTGCCGCTCTCTTTCCCCTGTGACAAGGCATGAATCCCCATGAGGAGCGAAGAGCCGCAGGCCATCAGTAGAATAAACCAGAGTTTTGTGAACCAAGCAATGAGGCAACCTATTCCGATGGGCAGAACAGCCATGAGGACCAAGGCTAGTTTGGAACGGGGGGCAGGAACATCTAACTCGACTGCCTCCGGGTCCCGGAATAATAGGGGTTGCTTATCCCAGGGGTCTATCGAACAGATGCTGGAGCCCAGCTGAAACACTTCTCCGGGGTTTATTTTCTGTTCAAGGTGATCGGCTCGGTAGACGATACCGGTACTTTGAACCAAAAAATATCCCTCGATAGGGGAGAGCGCAGGATCTTGGATTCTCAGGAGCGGAGCCTGGCGACCTACTGGCCACTTCCCGCGTGTGAGAGGGAAAGCTGTTTGTGAATCTGGGCCGTGCAGAACCCTAAGCTCAAATAGAGGAGCTTCAGCATCTGGGGTAACTTCGCTCAAATTTGCATGGGGTGCTGTTGTCAGTATAGCTCGGTTGATCAAGGGCGGCTGGCCAGGGACCAGATCACGTATATCTTTACCCGCAATGAACCAGGTGGCTTGTTGAGAGCTCCCCCAAAGGGAGGCAAGGCCTCTGCGGCAATCTTCGCCAGTCACCTCCCCCTCGCAGTGCAAACGGATAACTCTGTATCTGTTTCCCTGAGGTTGCTGAACATGTAATAAAAGCTCCATGGCTCCGTATCAAACACCAGATTATGTGGCATGACAAGGAAAGAAAACAGAGAAACAACCCGCATCAATTGTTGTGACTCCCCGTGGCATAAAAAATTTTTTTTGGAGCCAGCCATCACAGTCTCACAGCACATGTGGTGAGAATGGGGAATAATCACACAGACTTCCCAGCCTGTTTGTGAGCGAGACAGACCGCTATCCGGTAATTTTATAGGTGACTGTATTTACCCAATAATCGGGTTGGTACGACCAGTAGCTTCTACGCTGTAGTAGCAGAGCACGGTTCCACCGTCACCAGACGGTGCAGCCCCTAACAAGGAGTATGTAAGTGAACGCTGATCTTGTAGTCGTAGGCTCGGGTCTCTTCGGCCTGACCATCGCAGAGCAAGCTGCAACCGAACTCGGTCTTAAAGTAGCCCTGCTAGACCGGCGCCACCACATCGGTGGTAACGCCTATAGCGAGAACGAAGAACGTACCGGTATCGAGGTTCACCGCTACGGTGCCCACCTTTTCCATACCTCCAACGAGCGCGTATGGGAATACGTCAACCGATTTACTGGATTCACTAACTACACCCATCGTGTCTACACTAACCACAAGGGTATCGTCTACCCCATGCCCATCAACCTGGGTACTATCAACCAGTTCTTCAATGCAGCGTACTCGCCGGCAGAAGCTAAGGCCCTCATTCAGGAGCAGGCAGGCGAACTAGCAGGTACTGACCCCAAGAACCTCAACGATAAGGGCATCTCCCTGATTGGTCGCCCCCTCTACGAGGCATTCATCAAGCACTACACTGCAAAACAGTGGCAGACTGACCCAGCTGACCTTCCTGCCTCAATCATCTCCCGTCTACCGGTGCGGTATAACTACGACAACCGTTACTTCAACGATAAGTATGAGGGCCTGCCCGTAGACGGCTATACCGCCTGGCTCGAGCGCATGGCAGCTCACCCCAATATTGAGGTGCACCTCAATACTGACTTCTTTGAAGAAGGCCACGAATACTCACGTTCTAAGGTACTCGGCCAAGTACCCGTTATCTATACCGGCCCGGTCGACCGCTATTTTGACTATGCAGAGGGCAACCTCTCCTGGCGCACTATTGACCTCGAAGAAGAAGTGCTCGATATTGAGGACTTCCAGGGCTGTTCTGTGATGAACTACCCCGATGCAACCTATCCCTACACCCGTATCCACGAATTCCGCCACTTCCACCCCGAGCGTGATTACACCAAGGAAGCTACCGTCATCCACCGTGAATACTCACGTTTCGCTGAAAAGGGCGACGAACCCTACTACCCGATTAATACCAGCGCTGACCGTGATATGCTTCTGCGTTACCGTGAACTAGCTGGCGGCGAGCAGAACGTCCTCTTTGGCGGACGCCTAGGTACCTACAAGTACCTCGATATGCACATGGCAATCGGCGCAGCTCTCTCGATGTTTGATAATAAGCTACGCCCTCACTTTGAAAAGGGCGAAAAAATGGTTTCCGGCGGTATTGAGGCTTAAGGAGTAATGATGACTAAAGAAACTTTGCTAAATGTTGTTTTCCCCACAATCGAAAATAATGATACAATACCATTATATGTAGACTATGGTGGTGCTCAGTCGGATGCTGATACAAGTTTTCTTTATCAGCGCGAAACAGATTTTAAACAAGAGCTGAAAAATAAATCTCCACATGAAAATATTTCTATTGATTTCAAAAGCGGCGAAGTAGGTAACCCGACAAGTCGCTACTCGATTAAAATTAATCCAAATACTCGTACCTCGTTTGCTACATATTTTAATGCTTTCCCAGCATCTTATTGGAAGCGCTGGACAAAGATTAAAAATGTATGTTTAGATTTTTCTACAGATGGCGATGGCGTACTGTTTATCTACAAATCTAATGCATGGGGAAACGTTCAAACTGTAAAGTCGCTTCCCTTGCATGATGCGACAACTATGTCTGTACAACTACCCTTAGATGCCTTTGGCGATGGTGGGTGGTACTGGTTCGAGATCGTTGCTTCTTCTACTCCTGTTCAGCTAAATTATGCTCGTTGGACTACTGATACCGAACGGGTAAAGGCTGGCACAGTTACGCTTCAGATAACAACGATGAATAAAGTCAGTTACTGTCTATCAAATCTGAAATCTTTGGGCGAAAGTCCTGAGGTTTTGGAAGTATTGAAGGAAGTTCTGGTAGTAGATCAGGGCTCAGATAAAGTTCAGGATCACCCCGACTTTGAATCAATAGCATCGAAACTTCAAGGTAAATTGCGAATCATCAACCAGGCTAACTTGGGTGGTTCAGGGGGATTCGCGCGTGGGATGTTCGAAGCGGTTAAAAATGAATCCGACTATGTTCTGCTATTAGATGATGATGTCAAAATCGAGCCGGAGTCAATCCTCCGATCTATTAAATTTGGAGATTATTGTAAGAATCCCACTCTAGTCGGAGGTCATATGTTTGACCTTAACAACCGGACTGTTTTGCATACTTATGGTGAGAAGATTAATCCTTATCGTTTTTTCTGGGAGCCTGCTCACGACTCGCTAGTTCCTGGTTTCAATTTTTCATATAAGAACCTTAAAAATTCCCCCTGGCTCCACCGCCGTATTGATGTTGACTACAATGCATGGTGGATGTGCTTAATACCCACGAAGGTAATTAAGGAAATAGGCCTTTCGCTCCCTGTATTTATTAAATGGGATGATGCAGAGTACGGTTACCGTGCGAAGAAAGCTGGCTATAACACCGTTTCTTTACCAGGTGCCGCAGTTTGGCATGTTTCATGGGTTGATAAAGACGACCTAGTCGGTTGGCAAGCATATTTCCATGAGCGTAACAGACTGATTGCTGCCCTGTTGCATTCTCCCTACCGTAAGGGGGGGCGCCTTCTGAAAGAGTCTGTCTTTGCCGATTTTAGGCATCTTGTATCTATGCAGTACTCGACCCAGGAAGGGCGGATTAAGGCATTTCAGGATGTCTTAGCAGGTCCTGAACAACTTCACGATATTCTTGATGTAAGAATCAAGGAAATTAGGGAGATGCTTTCTAAATATTCCGAGACACAATTTGTTAAAGAAATTGATGATTTACCGCGGCCTCAGGAAACCAGGCCACCTCGTAAGGGTCGAGGCTTTGCCCCACCTAGCTACAGGTCTTTGTTGCCTTGGACCCTTAAGACGGTAATTAGACAGACAGTAGTGCCTGTAAACGCTGAACTGAGGGAGCGCCCTCAGGTTCATATTGCGCATCAGGATAATCGTTGGTGGAGAACATCGCAGTATGACTCCGCGATTGTATCGAATGCGGATGGGTCAGCAGTTTCATGGTACAAGAGGGACCCGGAGATGCTCCGACAAAAAATGCTGGAGGCAACTAAATTGCATGCCGCCCTTTATGCTAATTGGGACGAGCTCAGCAAAATATATCGTGCTAAGGCTAAAGATATTTCCTCTTACGAAGCTTGGGCTAAGACCTTTGAGAAGCATACGGAGTCTGAGCTGACCCGATGAACGCAGTAAAGACTACTTCCCTACTGCCCCCAGGGCGCGGTAGAGGGCTACGAGATGTTTTCCATAACCGTTATCTGCTCAAACTCCTGGTTGATAAGGAGATTCAGGTTCGTTACCGTGGCTCCGTTCTCGGTATCCTGTGGTCATATATCAAACCCGGTGTACAGTTCGGTGTTTTCTATGTCGCCATGGGCCTTTTCCTGGGCCTTGAGCGCGGTATGCAGCACTACGCCATTTACCTCTTCTCCGGTATGGTTATCATCAACTTCTTTTCGGAGGGGTTTAGTAACGGGGCAAAAGCAATGGTGGTTAACGGGGCGCTGATCAAGAAGATTTACCTTCCGCGTGAACTCTTCTCAGTTTCAACGGTTTGGGTCGCGCTAATTCATTTCGTACCCCAAATTGTGGTACTTCTTGTTGCCTGTTTGTCTGCCGGTTGGAGCCCTGACCTTAAGCAGATTGGTGCCGCCTTGGTGGGAATCGCTATCATCATGCTGTTCTCGGCTGGCCTGGGTCTTATCTTTGGTGTTGCTAATGTGTTCTTCCGCGACTCAGAGAATATTGTGGATATGCTCCTGATGGTGGCGACCTGGTTCTCACCGGTGCTTTACTCCTGGACGATGGTCCGCGATACTCTCTATCCTTGGGTTATCAATGTGTATATGATGAACCCACTTACCGTCGCGGTTGAGTTGTTCCACTACGCCTTCTGGATTCCCACCTTATCGGCTGATGCCGCGCTACTGCCAACTTCCCAGATTCCCCCGCACCTGCTGACTTTCTGGGTTCCTATAGCACTTCTTATATCACTGGTTACCCTGTGGATTGGCGATACGCTTTTCCGTAAGCTCGAGGGTAATTTTGCCCAGGAGCTCTGATTCATGTGGATATAAGGAAATTTGATTTGCCACCGGTCGCTCCGGACGCACCCGTTGTCATTAGAGTTGATTCGCTGGTTAAGCGCTTTGTCTTAAGGCATACCCGCTCCATGAAGGAGGCCTTTATTTGGCTGATTAAGGGGCGCAAAGGGGACCTCAACGAGAAGTTTAATGCTCTCAACGGGGTTTCGCTGGAGGTCCGTGAGGGTGAGCGCATAGCTTTGCTGGGCTATAACGGTTCGGGTAAGTCGACTCTGCTCAAGCTGATCTCTGGGGTGATGCACCCCGATGAGGGTAGCATCTTGGCTGGGGGACGTATTGCTGGCCTGATTGAGGTAGGTGCTGGTTTCCACCCGGATCTGACCGGGCGAGATAACGTCTACCTGAACGCAGCTATCCTGGGCATGAGTAAGCAAGAGATTGAAGAGAAATTCGATCAGATTGTTGCTTTCTCAGAGATTGGTGACTTTATTGATACCGAGGTGAAGTTCTATTCTTCGGGTATGTATCTGCGCCTAGCTTTTGCTGTGGCTGTGCATACGGACCCTGAGATTTTCTTGGTTGATGAGATTCTTGCGGTGGGTGATGAGCCTTTCCAGAAGAAGTGTATTGCCAAGATTAAGGAGCTCAGTGCCGAGGGTAAGACCCTGGTGGTTGTCAGCCATGACCTTGATTTGGTGGCTAAGATTTGTGAGCGCGGTGTCGTGCTGGATCACGGTACTAAGGAGTTTGACGGCCCGATTGATCAGGCTATTGAGTTCATGAGAGCCAAGAACCAGTAGCTCGATTGCCCTGGTAAAGGTGCCCGCAGGATCTATGTCCTGCGGGCACCTTTCTGTGTTGTTACTAGTGAGTAACATATTGTGTGCCCAAATGTTACGTCACACACAAGGGAGGGCGCGGGCGGGAGGCCTGACTAGCTGAACCGCGAGTATCGCCTAGTCAGCTACTTCTTACAAATTTTAATTGCTTTCCTAGGACTGTGCCTGATGCGGGTTATCCACAGGTGAGCTGAGAAATGCTTTGGTTGTTTACACTAATCAACTGTATCTTGTTGATGAACGTAGCAACGAGTTGCAAGGAAGCGCAGGTGATGGCTCATGGGTCTCACAGAAGCCGAGCGTCTGATTGAGTCTGATGTGCGTGAGCTAATCCGCAAGAGCAGTATCGACCCGCTAGCCCAGCAGAATGAAGCGAAAGAGCTTATCTACAAGGCGCTGCGGTCTTATGAGCAACAGATGGTGCGTGGGCTGGTTCCCCGGATTGAAGGAACTGACCAGCTTGTTAATACCCTGTTTGACCGTGTCTGCGGTTTTGGTGAAATTCAGCAGTATCTTGATGATCCGTCCATTGAGGAGATTTGGATTAACTCACCAACTGAGGTCTTTGTAGCCCGTGCCGGCGAATCGGAGCTCACCGGGTTGATCCTCAGCGAAGAACAGATTAGGGCTTTGGTTGAGCGGATGCTTAAAACTTCTGGGCGCCGCCTAGACCTTAGCACTCCGTTTGTTGATAGCTCTTTACCAGATGGCTCCCGTTTGCATGTTGCTATTCCTGATGTCACCAGAAAACACTGGTCTATCAACATCCGGAAATTTATTGCCCGGGCGACTAGATTGACTGACCTGGTTAAGCTGGGGTCTTTGAGCCCTGACGCTGCTAAGTTTCTTGATGCGGCAGTTGCTAGCGGCCTTAATGTCCTGGTCTCTGGGGCTACTGCAAAACACCCGTAAACAATAACGTTAAATGTAATGTCTTTGCCCTGAAATTATTGGGGAGCGGATATGTCTTGTTGAGTTCATCTGAACATGCATCGCAGGGGGTAAAGTTGTTGTGGTGGGGCGATACTCAACCAAACACACTATCTAAGTAGATATGGATACAGATATGGTTACTGTAGTTTCTGATGCGACTGGCTACAACGGAAGTGAGCCGACTAAACCTTGTCCGAACTGCGGTGAAGAAAAGCCGTATTCTGACTTTGGCTGGAGGAACATGGGCAACGATACTGTTCGCCCCCAATCCTGGTGTAAGGATTGTCGCTAACTTCTTTTCCTAGTGTGGGGTGATAGCGTATCGGTTCCTTTTTCCCTAAACTAGAATTTTTGTACGAATGCCGCTCCACGCTAGGAACCTTGAATGAGCTCTACACCTTTGGCCCCCATCGTTAAGTGGGTTGGTGGTAAGCGTCAGCTTTTGCCTGAGATTTCTAAGCGACTGCCCAACGACTTAGGAACTTATTTTGAGCCATTTGTGGGTGGTGGAGCGGTTCTGCTAGCTACTCAGCCGGAAACAGCTGTTGTTAGTGATTTGAACTATGAGCTAGTGAACCTTTACCGGGTTGCTAGAGATAACCCTACTGGACTCCTTGAGCTGGCGCGTTCTTATCCTAACGAACCTGATTTTTATTATGAGTTGCGGGGGCTTGACCGTGATGAGGTGGCTTTTTGGGCTCTTACACCGCTTCAGAGGGCAGCCCGTATGTGGTTTTTGAACCGGACCGGGTTCAATGGGATGTATCGGGTGAACTCGCAAGGCTATCAGAATGTGCCTTTTGGACGATATAAGAACCCATCCTTTGACGAGGCTAACTTGTTCGCGGTGTCTGAATACCTACAAGGTGTTGAGATTTTGCACAGTGATTATAAGGACGCTGTTTTTAGTGCTGTGGCGGGTGATTTTGTGTATTTTGACCCGCCCTATGACCCTGTAAGCCCTACGGCGACTTTTACTGCCTACAGTTCGGATGGGTTTACTCGTGAGTCTCAGCGTGAGCTTATGGAGCTGTGTGTTTCTCTTGACGAGCGCGGTGTGCGTTTTATGTTGTCGAATAGCAACACAGACTTTATTCGTGACCTGTATTCTGGTTTCAACGTTCATATTGTTGAGGCTCGACGTGCGATTAATTCTGTTGGTTCTAAGCGTGGGGCTGTAGAGGAAGTTTTGGTTACAAATTATGGCAAGGGTGAAGTCTAAGGCCCAGATTGCGCTTGAGGTTCTTGAAGATGACCTTAAGGGGCATTTTGGGGCTCCGTGTGGTTATAAGCCAAGTTATTATCATTTGGCTTGGATGAAGCTTTTTAAAGAGTTGAGTCTTCTTGACGTTGTGAGGTCTCAGGGATTTGTGAAGATTACTCCAACTCAGATAAAAGACCATACAGGCATGGAACCCCGCTTGATTGCTAAGCATGATTTTGGTCAGCAGAGGCCGTGGTTGTTTGAGCAGTATGGTTTGAATATATTACCTTTGTCCACTCAAGAGTATGTTGTGGGCAAGTTTGACACCTTTACGAAGTTTCCGACTGATATAGATTCTCATCCGGTGAAGAGGATGGCTTTTCCTTCTCATATTGAGTCGATTGACTACCAGAGTTTAACCAGCGAGGCTATCCAGTTGAATGCCGCTTATATTGGTGGTGTCTTCGCGGATTTCTTGGGTGAGGAGTCGCTGGAGCATACTTTGAGCGGTCGTATGACGACTGGCGCTTTTGACCTTGATATTAGTGGTTTGCCAACTTTGGCCATTGCTGGCTCTCAGATGGAGATTGATGGAGGTTATGAGGGTAAGGGTTGCTTGGCGATTGTTGAGGCTAAGAACAAGTTAAGCCCTGATTTTAATTCTCGACAGCTGTATTACCCGTTCCGCCGGTTTGAACAGGTAATGAGTACGAAGCCTGTTCGTAATGTGTATCAGGTTTTCTCGGATGGGGTTTTTAATCTTTTCGAGTATGTTTTTGAGGATTCGAGGGATTTTACGAGTATTCGTCTTGCGAATCGGCGTAGGTACACCTTGGATGCTGGCGTTATTACTATGGCTGAGTTGACCAATTTGGCTCATAATCCACCTCAAGTGCCTTCTGGTTATGGACAGGCAACTTTTCCTCAGGCTGATACTTTTTCGCGTGTGGTAAATGCATGTGAGTTTATTGCTAGGCAGGGAAGTTCTACTAGGCAGGAGATGATTGAGGAGAATGGTTTTGTTCCTCGTCAGGCTAAGTATTATGGGGATGCTGGCGAGTATCTTGGAGTGTTTGAGGTTTCTGATGGTGTGATTTCTTTGACTCCGTTTGGCAAGCGTCTTATGGCTTTGGACTCGTTGAAAGAACGCAAGCTGGCATTTGCTGGTCTTATCTTGGCTGATGAGGTGTTTAGACAGACGTTCTTAGATTCTCTGAAGCTGGGTGTTCTGCCCTCTAAGGAGCGGGTTGCGTCTATTATGACTGCTGTCGGTGTGCGGGACTCGAAGGGAGAAATTTTAGGGGCGACTACGATTAGTCGCCGTGCGGCTACTGTTTTATCTTGGGTGCGTTGGATTACTAATTTGGTAACTGAGTAGTATGTGGGGACTCCTGCCACTTAGGGGTTTTCGCCTTTGATGGAATGGCTCGGAGTGGGTCTTTGCAATATCAAAAAACAGGCAGTTCTTTGCACATTATGGCTTCTTCCTTGAAATGGCGGATAGGAAAAGAAAGCTCCAGCTAGGGTTTCTGGTGTATTCCCCCTGCACAGGGAGAGGGCTTTCTAATATCCGAGTTCTCTATAGAAATCTGCTACTGGTATGTCTAAGCCTCTTGCTAGTAGTGGGAGCTTGTTGACACCAATTGTAAAAGCGCCTCTTTCGAGCCTACTGATGGTGGAGACAGCTAAACCAGTGGTGTGTGCGAGTTCTTCTTGAGTGATTCCGCGCTTTTTGCGTAGGTTTTTGAGTCTTTGTCCGAAGAGCTTGGTTTCCGCTTTTTCATCGAAGTCATAAATCATGCCTCCAGCGTGTCGCCCCTGCTCATATATGCCCAGAGCACATATGCCTAGTTAGACTAGAAAGGCCATAAATATTTAAGAGATTGGTTTGTTATGAAACTTGTTCATGTTCTGAATCTGTGCGCTGTAGCTGGGGTTGCTCTTACCGGCTGTGGGGGAGGGGCCTCGGAGGGGGCGGCTCCTGAAGGTGTGATTTCTCCAGCTGCTGAGATGGACCCGGCGACTTGGGTGAAGGAGAACTGTCCCCTGAAGGGCTGGAAGTATGAGGATGGGCTGTGGATTTTGACTCAGGCTGCTCTGACCCCTAATCCTGATGCGGATGCCGAGGACCGTCCGCGTGTTTATATTCATGATGAGGTAAACCGCCAGGCTCAGGCTACGGAGTTTGTGTCGGGGCCTGTGTGTTACGAGCGTCCTGCTGAGGGCGGGGACACCGGGGGAGTTAGCGCGGTTGATGTAGCGACTGGTGATGATGTGTCCCTTATTCAAGTGAAGACCCCTCAGGGGCTTGCTTGGGTGGATAAACCCGACCTGGGTAGGGAAGTTTTTGAGCTTACCTACAGGGAAGGGTCTGAGTATGAAGGCTTTGAATATACCCCGCTGAATGAGTTTAATGATATGAATCAGATTATGGTTGAGGATTCGGAGGCTCCTGACACCTGCATCATTAATGGGTGCTCATCTTAGGGGTAAATAAAACGCTCCTCTCTTCTTTGAGAGGAGCGTTTTTTGTTTCGCTAATTGTACGGTTTCCGAAATATTTTATGTTGGTTTTTCTAGTGCGTTTTTTCTGATGTTTTCATTGCGGTTACTTTGTTGCGGTAATTGTTTCAAGATTGGGATAATGGAAACATAAGTTACCGGAATAATGGAGGTTTGAAAATGTTATTTGGTTACATTCGTGTGAGTACAGCCAAGCAAGAGAAAAATTACAGTCTGGACTATCAGCGAGAACAGCTCATTAAGTCTGGTGTTGCTCCAGAGAATATTTTTCAAGATGTAATGAGTGGGGCTAAAGCCTCGCGCCCTGGGCTTGAAGATTTAAAAACCCGTCTCCGTGAGGGGGACGAATTGATAACTGTGTATCTTTCCCGTCTAGGGCGTAACCTGGCTCAGATGACTCAGCTACTTGAAGAGATGCAAGCAAAAGATGTTACAGTTCGCGCTCTGAAAGATGGTGTGGATACCAGTTCGGCGGTGGGGCGTATGCTTTTTGGTGTTCTTGGCGCGGTTGCTGAAATGGAGCGTGAGCAGATTAGGGAACGTCTTGAGATGGGTAGGGCTAAAGCCGCTGAGTTGGGGCGTGTGGGTGGTCGCCCTAAGAAGTATGGGGCAGACACTGCTAGGCGTTTGCATGGGATGCTTTTAGAGGGTTTTTCGGTGCGTGAAGTCACGGACAGATTGAAGATTTCTAATGAGACGTTTTATAAGCTAAAGAGTGGTTATAGGCCTATTTTGTCTGCTGATGGTGGTCGTGTTATAGGCGTAATTGAAACAGACTCAGAAAATGAATCTGTTAAAAGTTATGAAAATGGAATTTCATAGAGGTTATTTTGAAGTCGTTACTAGGTTCAATTTTGGTGGAGGAAATCTGGGGTAAGACGCGGGTATAGGGGCGTTTATTGGGTCGTTTATTGCCTTGACCATCGGCTTTTCCGAAATGATTGGATTTCACCGTGACCAGCGCCCCTTTTGCCCGCACCCCTCTAGGGAAAAAGTAGCGCACACCCTGAAATAGCTGGATTTGGCATTTTTGGGTCTGTACCCCCTCCCGCTGAGGGGTGCAGGTTTACTAGATTTTCGTTTACCCCTTTCCCGCCCACAGGCACAGTTTCGCCTGCATTCCAACTCTCCCGGAGCCTGACCAGTCCAGGGGGGGGGCGCCCGCAGGGCATGGCCGCGCACGCGCAAAGTTTCGCCGGGTAGCTCGCTCGTTCCTCACTCACTAACCCGCCTCAACTTGTGCGGTGCCTATAGCGGCCACACGGCCCACAGGGGGCCGTGGCAGAGGCTTCATTGCCAGCCTCTCCTACTCCGCTAGCAGGGGAGTGTTCATTGCCACCCCCTCGCTTGCCCCCGGCTAGCAGGTGGTCTCATTGCCGACCCCCTCGCTTGCCCCCGCTAGGTAAGGGTTGCTCATTGCCGCCCCTGTACCGATTCACCCAGGCTAGTTTGCCACTCAGTCGCCGTTCTTTACGTTCCGGCTTTGGCTGCTGTCGCTCTGGGGGTGGGTGTTGCTTTCTTGGTTAGTTATTGTGTGTGGGTGCTTGAGTTCTTTGAGTACATGATGGGTTTCTGCTCTGGTTTGTTTTCTTGCTTTGGTGGGTGATGGGTTCTCTTTGTTCACTGGTGCTCTGTGATTGTTTTGTGTGCTCTCTGTCTGCTGTCTGTAATGGGCTTCTTGCTGTGTTTGTGGTTGGGTTGGTTCTTTTATCGGATAGGTAATAACGCTTGTGATGGGGTTTTTAATCGCGGTGCTCTATCTGTGGTTAGTTGGTGCTCTAGAGGCTTGATAATAATTCGTGTGATGGGGTTCTTTTGCTTTCGTGGTGGTGGGGTTCTGTCTGTTGTGGCTGGTTTTGGTCGCGTGTATATATGAATGAATTTGTTTCCCGCCCTGATTGCATCAGCCTCGGGGCCGACCCTTGCTATCAGCTGG
>NZ_JBLXXR010000022.1:0-32995 GCF_048513535.1 Rothia sp. CCM 9416
TCGAACCCCTAACCCCCTGCTTGCAAAGCAGGTGCGCTACCAATTGCGCCACGCCCCCATCGGGTGCTACCTATGAAATTTTATCTGTAGCTTCTTCCCAAGTTTTTTTATTCTCCTGAGAATCCTTGGCTACCTTTGTTGCTATCGCCGTAGCAACTGCAACCAGTGTGATTGTCATAAATTTCTTCATGCCAACCTTTCAACCAAGGTGAGTGGGCGTACCAGGAATTGAACCTGGGACCTCTACATTATCAGTGTAGCGCTCTAACCGTCTGAGCTATACGCCCTTGGTGTTCATCAGAACGAAATATAACTTTACACAGATTTTGGAACCTTGCCAAATCGAAAAGATATGTTCTGACTCACATCCATTTTTGAGGTCAATAGCCACCTGCCCCATAAGCCCAAGGCGGCTCCCCTCCCCCGATAAGGGGGCGAGAAGCCGCCATGAAAGCTACTGAGAGGTTTTCAAACCTATTCGTCAGTCAGAGTGACTCCCACGCCGCCAACAAGCTTAGCGGCGACATTGTAGAGCATGGCAGACAGGGTGCCCAGCAGAGTAAACAGAACAACATTGATAACCGAGATAATCGTGCTGTAGAGCGCTACCTGACCCAGCGACAGGTACTCCGAGATATCCACGGCGTCACCGGTAGTACCCAAGAGCTGCAGCAGGTCATTAATGCTCTGGAAAGCACCTGAAGCCTGCATAACCAGCCACAGGATCACAGCTGCAACAACCGTGACAATACCGACAGCCACCGAAAGCAGGAAGACCAGCTTAGCAACGGAGAAGGTGTCAACCTTTGCAACCACCAGACGGGCACGACGAATCTTAGACCGAGGGGCGGGACGAACCAGCGGCTTACGCTGAGGTCCTGCCGAACTGGAAGTGCCGCCAGCTCGGTTTCGAGCCTGCGAGGCACGCGGAGTGCCAGTTCGCGGTGCGGGGCGCGGGGCTGTGCCCTTGCTATTGGTACTCACTAGTTACCTCCGTGTGCTTCTGCGGAATCAGCATCAGTATCCGCCGGTGATGTGTCATTTTCTAAAGTTACTTCATCTGCCGGATTTTCTAAGCTTTCGGCACCGTTTTCGTCGGTGTCTTCTGCCTCATCAATGTTGCGTTCAAAGTTGCGAGCAACTTCAAGAATCTCATCATTCTTACCGGGCTTAGCAAAGATAACACCCATGGTATCGCGGCCCTTAGCGGGAACCTCGGCAACAGCGGTACGAACCACCTTGCCCGATTGCATAACAACCATGACCTCATCTTCTTCGCTCACAATGAGGCCACCCACCAGATCACCACGGTCTTCTGCCAGCTTTGCGACCTTGATACCTAAGCCACCACGCCCCTGAACACGGTACTGATCAACCTGGGTGCGCTTAGCATAACCACCAGCGGTGACAACGAAAACAAAGGAGTCATCGGTGACGACGTTGGCTGACAAAAGCTCATCGCCTTGACGGAACTTCATGCCGGTTACACCGGATGTCGCACGACCCATGGGGCGCAAGGCTTCGTCGCTGGCAGTAAAGCGTAGCGACTGCCCATGCCTAGAGATCAGGAGCAGGTCGTCCTCAGCGCTTGCCAGCTGGGCAGAGACCAGCTCATCACCCTCGCGCAGATTAATCGCAATCACACCTGCGGCACGGTTGGTGTCATAGTCAGACAGCGCGGTCTTCTTGACCAGGCCCCGCTTAGTGGCAAGCACCAGGTACGGAGCATCCTCATAGGACTTCAGTTCCATGACCTTTGCTATGGTTTCTTCGGGCTGGAAAGCTAACAGGTTAGCAACATGCTGGCCCTTGGCGTCACGCCCTGCTTCCATCAGCTCGTAAGCCTTGGTACGGTACACACGCCCCAGGTTAGTGAAGAAGAGAATCCAGCTGTGAGTGGAAGTCACAAAGAAGTGTTCCACCACGTCGTCGCCACGCAGAGCAGCACCCTTGATTCCCTTGCCACCACGATGCTGGGACCGGTATTGGTCGCTCCGGGTACGCTTGACGTAGCCACCACGGGTAATGGTAACGACCATTTCCTCTTCGGGGATCAGGTCTTCCATCGACATATCACCGTCGTAGCCCATCAGAATCTTGGTCCGGCGCTCATCACCGTAACGGCCAACAATCTCTGAGAGCTCCTCGGAGATAATAGTGCGCTGGCGGTCCTCAGAAGCGATGATGGAGTTGTACTCGTCAATCATGCGCATGAGCTCATCGTGACGATCCTGGATCTTCTGACGCTCCAGAGCAGCCAGGCGACGCAGCTGCATGTTGAGGATAGCCTGAGCCTGAGCCTCATCAATATCCAGAAATTCCATCAGCCCGGTACGTGCTTCATCGGCGGTGGGTGAACGACGAATGAGGGCAATAACCTCATCCAGGGCATCCAGAGCCTTCAGCAGGCCGCGCAGAATATGCGCTTCTTCCTCAGCCTGGCGTAGACGGTACCGAGTACGGCGAACGATAACTTCCATCTGGTGGTTAACCCAGTGGCGGATGAAGGCATCGAGTGAAAGCGTGCGGGGCACACCATCCACGATAGCCAGCATGTTAGCCGAGAAGTTTTCCTGCAGCTGGGTGTGCTTATAGAGGTTATTCAGCACAACCTTGGGCACCGCATCACGCTTGAGCACGATGACCAGTCGCTGACCGGTACGGCCAGATGTTTCATCGCGTAGATCAGCGATGCCGGTAATTTTGCCATCCTTGACCAGTTCAGCAATTTTGACAGCCAGGTTATCTGGGTTGGCCTGGTAGGGCAATTCAGTGACGACGAGGCAGGTGCGGCCGTGGATTTCTTCGACGTTCACCACGGCACGCATGGTGATAGAACCACGCCCGGTCCGGTAGGCATTTTCAATGCCCTTATGACCCAAGATAGTGGCGCCGGTGGGGAAGTCAGGACCCTTAATACGAGCAATCAGCGCCTCAAGAAGCTCTTCGTTCGAGGCCTGCGGGTTCTGCAAGAACCACTGCACACCCTCGGCTACTTCGCGCAGGTTATGCGGCGGAATATTGGTGGCCATGCCCACGGCGATACCCGATGAGCCGTTAACCAGCAAGTTGGGAAAGCGGGAGGGTAGAACAACAGGTTCCTGATTCTTACCGTCGTAGTTGGGCTGGAAATCTACGGAGTCCTCGTTGATATCCCGTACCATCTCAAGCGCCATGGGGGCCATCTTGGTTTCGGTGTAACGGGGAGCTGCCGCACCGTCGTTACCTGGTGAACCAAAGTTACCCTGCCCCAGGGCCAGGGGGTAGCGCATGACCCAGTCCTGAATCAGACGAACCAGGGTGTCATAAATAGCGGAGTCACCGTGGGGGTGGTACTGCCCCATCACTTCACCCACAACGCGGGCACACTTGTTGAAGGAGCGTTCGGGGCGGTAGCCACCGTCATACATCGCGTAAATGACGCGACGGTGCACAGGCTTGAGGCCATCGCGCACATCGGGAAGCGCACGGCCAATAATGACCGCCATAGCGTAGTCCAGGTAGGAGCGTTCCATTTCGGAGCGTAGGTCAACCACCTCGACCTTATCGCCGGGCCCCTCTGGGGTATCAAGCAGCTGGCCCTCTAGGGGCTGTTCTGAGCCCTTGGTGTTATCGTCGCTCATAAGTTCCTCTTCTTTGTCCTTGACCTATATATTCCAGATTTTGCATATATTCCCTTTGTGGAATAAATGCCTTAGATATCAAGGAAACGAATGTCTTTTGCGTTCTGCTGAATAAACTCTCGACGGGCTTCGACGTCCTCACCCATCAAGATGGAGAAAATCTGATCAGCGGCAGCAGCATCTTCCATGCGAACCTGCAGCAGGGTGCGGCGAGCAGGATCCATGGTGGTATCCCAGAGCTCGGTGTAGTCCATCTCACCCAGACCCTTGTAACGCTGAATGCCATTATCCTTGGGCAGGCGCTGGCTCTTGGCATAACCACGCTCTAAGGCAACATCGCGCTCAGCATCCGAGAAGACGTAGTCGTGCGGAGCATTAGACCATTTGATCCGGTACAGCGGAGGCTGAGCCAGATAGACGTAGCCTGCCTCAATCAAGGGACGCATGTAGCGGAAGAGCAGGGTCAGTAGCAGGGTAGTGATGTGCTGGCCATCGACGTCCGCATCGGCCATCAGCACAACCTTGTGGTAGCGAGCCTTCTCAATGTTGAAGTCCTCACCGATGCCGGTTCCAAAAGCGGTAATCAGTGACTGGATCTCAGCGTTTGATAGGGCGCGGTCAAGGCGAGCGCGCTCAACGTTAAGAACCTTGCCGCGCAGGGGCAAGATAGCCTGGGTCTCGGGGTTACGGCCGCGTACAGCAGAACCACCCGCGGAGTCACCTTCCACCAGATAAATCTCGGATACCGAGGGGTCCTTTGACGAGCAATCCTTGAGCTTACCCGGCATAGAGCCGCTCTCCAGCAGGCCTTTACGGCGGGTGGTTTCACGTGCCTTACGGGCCGCCAGACGCGCCTGGGCAGAGGTGATAGCCCTGCGGACAATCTCTTTACCGGTTGAGGGGTTACGTTCCAGCCAGTCGCCCAGTTGGTCCATAATGACGCGCTGAACAAAGGCTTTAACCTCGGAGTTACCCAGCTTAGTCTTGGTCTGACCCTCAAATTGGGGTTCAGAAATCTTGACTGAAACCACGGCGGTAAGACCTTCACGGACATCCTCACCGGTCAGATTGTCGTCCTTTTCACGCAGGAGCTTGTTCTCACGAGCAAAACGATTAATCAGGGTGGTCAGTGCAGCACGGAAGCCCTCTTCGTGGGTACCGCCCTCGTGGGTGTTGATGGTGTTGGCATAGGTGTGGACCGACTCCTTGTAGGCAGCAGTCCACTGCATAGCAACTTCCAGGCTCATCATGCGGTCGGTGTCTTCGGTTTCAAAGGCGATGACATCATCGTGCACGGTCACAAGCTTCTTTGAAGTGTTCAAGAAGTTGACGTAGTCGTAGAGGCCGTTCTCGTACATGTAGGTGACGCTCTTGTAACCCTCAGCGCTGGGGCCGACCTGGTTGAGTGGTAGGGTAGCGGGTTTGTCCTCACCGGCAACCTCATCACCTTCGTGCAGCTCTCGCTCATCGGTCAGACGGATAGTCAGACCCTTGTTGAGGAAGGCCATCTGCTGGAAGCGAGCACGGAGGGTCTCGAAATCAAAATCGACGGTTTCAAAGATTTCGGGGTCGGGGTAGAAGGTCTGCGTGGTGCCGGTAGCGTCGGTGGCTTCACCGCGAGTCAGGGGCTTAGCGGTTTTACCGCCGTTAGCGTAGCTGATATGCCAGCTGTAGCCCTGGCGGCGCACTTCGGTTTCAACGCGTGTTGAGAGAGCGTTAACGACCGAGATACCCACGCCGTGTAGACCACCCGATACCGCATAGCCGCCGCCACCAAACTTACCGCCCGCGTGCAGAATAGTCATAACAACTTCAACGGTGGGCTTTTTCTCGGTGGGATGTTCATCTACGGGAATGCCTCGCCCGTTATCGGAGACTCGAACTGCGCCGTCTTTTTGAATGACGACCTCGATGAGGTCCGCGTATCCGGCCAGAGCTTCGTCGACAGAGTTATCGACGACTTCATAGACCAGGTGGTGCAGGCCGCGTTCCCCGGTTGAGCCGATGTACATACCGGGGCGCTTTCGCACAGCTTCAAGGCCTTCGAGGACCGTGATGTCGGCGGCGCCGTATTCGTGGGAAGTTTCTTCAGTTGCCACGGGTGATTAGGCTCCTTGCATGGTCGGTATCGCGCCCAATGGTCAGGCACAAGATGCTGGCAGTATAGGCAGACAGATCATCAAGGCCCGCTTATTCTGGGCGCGCGTATTCTCTGCCAATTCTACCGCACCGGGGCTTTTTTCTCCCCGCTTTACAAGGTTTTAGAGGGCTATCTGCTCGCAGAAGGCGCTTATTTGGCCTTCCCAGTGCTTTACCCCCTCAGCCTGTAGGCTCTCACAGCTTGAGGGGTCAAACCGTCCAGAGGCGATTTTTCCAGTAATTTACCCGTAAGTATCTCGTGGCCCGCGACCACCGGGGGCCACCCGCAGCCCCTTTTTCCAGGAGGGGGCGTTGGGGCCGAAGGCTTTGACATCACGCACCACCTCATCACCTAGCTCGCTGTTAAAGCGGCGAATGATGTCGTATTTCATGTGCCGCACCTGCACAGCCCAAGCTGTTGATTCGCAACGGACGGTGATAACCCCATCATCAAAGCTGTCCGGGGTAGTTTTGCTTGCCAGTTGCGGTCCCACCAGTTTGTCCCAGCGAGCCATGACCGATGAAACTGCCAAAGGGGTACTCCAGCCCCGCTCCATCATGACGCGATCCAAGAGGCCAGCCAGGCTTTGGGGATCCCTGACACTGGGCCCAGGCCCGGAGTACCCCCCGAGCTGGCCGGCAGTCGATAGGGAGTTGTACCGTTTGACTTTTGCACCGGGTTCAGCGTTCATCACCCGACCGAAATCTTTAATGATTTTTCGGCCGGCTAGGCCCTGAACCCGCAGTTCACCGCGAGCTTCTTTAGCCGCTCGGATACGACTCAAGAGAGCGGCGGGGGCATCTAGACCATCCGCATTATATTCTGTATAAGGAATATCTTTGCTCATGGTGACTATTCCGCGCTGTCCATACGATGGTTGAAGCTTTCATCAACGTGTGCTTTGCCCTGGTCAACACGAACCAGCACAATCTGTCCTAGCTCCTGGGGTATATCGCTCACTACAGCACAGGTTACAAGAACCTGTTCAGCACCTGCCACAATCGCGCCCAGACGGTGACGGCGAGCAGTATCTAACTCAGCAAAAACATCGTCAAGAATCAAAATTGGGGATGCCCCTGTCGAATCATTATCTGCAAGGTGAACATACCAGGCAGCAAGTTTAAGGGCTAGAGCATAAGACCAGCTTTCACCGTGGGAAGCAAAACCTTTCACAGGGATCCCGCCGAGTTCTAGGGCCAGGTCATCGCGATGGGGCCCTACCAGGGTTATTCCTCGTTCCACCTCTTCAGACCGTTTTTGTTCCAGGGCACGGATAAGTGCCTGTTTTATATCCTCTACACCCATGAGAGCTGCCTGGGGGAGAGTTTGACCCGAGATCGTAGGGAAGACAGTAGATTCGTAGTTGATGCTGACGCTTTTTGAGCCATCAGTTAATTGCCCATAGGCACGCTGAAGCTGGGGAAGCACCAGCGAAAGAGTCCGCAGCCGAGCCTGCAAGAGGTAAGCCCCGCTAGTAGCTAGTTGCTGATTCCAGACCTCTAGAGTGAACGCATCTTCTTGCACAGATACACGGCGGCCCCGCATAGATTTCAGCAGGGAGTTTCGCTGACGCAAGATTTTCTCGTACTCAGAACGATATGCGGCCACAGCTGGGCGCAAAGAAACTGCTAGGTCATCGATAAAGCGTCTTCGGCCGACTGGCTCACCTTTGACAAGCTGCAGGTCTTCGGGAGAAAACAGGACGGTTCTTGTGACGCCAAGAGCTTCTCTTGCCCGGACGGGAGCTGCCCTATTGATACGCACCCGATTACTTTTCCCAGGAGCTATCTCAAATTCGAGGACCGTTTGTTGGTTACCCCGAACGGTGCGGGTACGAATGTAAGCGCGTTGGGCCCCCACACGTACGAGCGGTGAATCCTGGCTGACCCGGTGAGAGGCAAGTTGCGCGGTGTAGTCAACTGCCTCGATGATGTTGGTTTTACCTACCCCGTTAGGGCCAAGAAAAACGGTGACGCCGGGGGTCAGCGGCAGGTTCAGTAGTCGATAGGTGCGGTAGTCCATCAAGGATAGGTGGTCGATGTACAGCGCGTACTCCTTGACGTTATGAGAGGGGGCTGAGAAAGAACCTTTACTGGTTCTGCAGGCGGATAGGCATTAGCAGGTAACGGTAGTTTTTCTCGTCCTCAGCCTGCCAGTCTTCCTGTTCAGAGAGCACAACGGGCTTGCGAGGGTCGGTGAAAGAGAACCTCACAAATTTGTTGGAAGCAAAGGTATGGAGGCCTTCGGACAGGTAGCTGGGGTTGAAGGCAACCGTAATATCTTCACCGTGGAGATGTGCCTGCAGGGTTTCGGATGCCTGAGCGTCTTCGCCTGTGCCGGCGTCGAGGGTTACCTGGCCCTGGCTGAAAGCAAGACGAACAGGGGTGTTTCGTTCGGCTACCAGTGATACGCGGCGAACAGCCTCCATCAAATCTGAGGTACGGATAATTGCGTGTACCGGGGTGACTTCGGGAAAGAGCGAACGAATCTTGGGGTATTCGCCGTCTACGAGCAGGCTTGTCGTCCGGCGGGAGTCAGATTCAAAGCCTACAAGTTCGTGGCTGTTAGAGAGAGCAATAGAAAGATCACCGGCACCACCGAGTGTCTTGGCGACCTCCGACAGTGTTTTAGCTTTGATGAGGGTTGCTGTTGAGATGGAAGGGTCTGTGGGGTTCCAGGTCAGTTCACGCATGGCTAGACGGTAACGGTCGGTAGCCAGCAGGGTGATCTGATCACCTTCAATTTCCATACGAACACCGGTCAAAATTGGCAGGGTGTCGTCTTTGGAAGCTGCTACCGATACCTGGCTCACTGCTTTAGCGAATTCGGTACCTTCCACGGTGCCTGAGATTGCCGGTAGCGCTGGGAGTTCCGGGTAGTCGTTCACAGGCATTGATGAGAGGTTGAAATTTGAGGAACCGCATGAGAGATGGACTTTACCTTCGTGCAGTTCAAAGAGAACGTCTGCCTTAGGTAGGGAACGGCAAATCTCAGCAAGCAGGCGGCCCGATACGAGAGCTTGGCCTTCTTGGGCAACATCAGCTGCGATATTTAGCTTTGCTGAGGTTTCGTAGTCAAAACTTGCGATGGATACTTCACCTGAAACTGCCTTGATGAGCAGACCTGAAAGGACAGGCACCGGAGGGCGAGGGGAGAGGGAACGAGCGGTCCAGCTAACCGCCTCTGCCAGGGTGTCGCGTTCAACAGTAAATTTCACTGGAGCACCTTCCAAATCTCAAAACAGTAGAAGCCCGCGATAACGGGCATATTCAGACTCTCAGTCTACCGGACTCATCCCCTCTTGAACCTATGACCCTAGCCCTATCTGAGCCTTGGCTTTGGGCAGAGATCCGAAAACTACAGAAGAGCGTTCCCAAAAGAGTGCGAATTTCTGTAATTACAGAGAGTTCTTACAAGGGGGTGAGCAACCCGCTAGGGCCATGTAATTACAAGAACTCTCGCCAGGGGAAACAGGATCGGGACAATTTTTTGTTATTTGCCTTTTCTTCTTTAAAGGTCGTAGTGTTAATAACCCTTGTGAAAACTGTGGAAAACTCAATTTGAACCCAGTAAATCAAGGATTTCCCTGTGGGGCTATTGTGTAGAAGTAAGGCCCAATCTGTGAATGAATAGTGTATGAATATTTATGCAAAAAATGAACTGCACACCTTTTGAATATCTATGCACTTAACCTCCACATTAAAACCCCGCCAATAGTAAGTTATCCACAGGGGTGTTGAAAGCCCATTTCTAGCGTGATGCGTCCCTGGAACCCTGTTTGATGCGGTTCGTCAACTCAGTTACCTGGTTGAAAATAGGCCTACGTTCGGCCATCAGATTGCGAATCTTCCGATCGGCGTACATAACAGTGGTGTGGTCACGGTCGCCCAGCTCCTGACCAATACGGGGCAGGGACATGTCCGTGAGCTCTCTCAACAGGTACATTGCAATCTGACGGGCATTGACCAGAGTCCTGCTCCGTGACTTGGAGCGTAAATCCTCAAGAGTGACATCAAAGTATTCCGCAGTAGCAGAAAGAATCTGCGAAGCAGTAATCTCGGGGGCACCATCATCGAGCAAAAGGTCCTTGAGTACCTGTTCAGCCAGTTGCATATCAACGGCCTGCTGCTGCAAGGACGCAAAAGCGGTCACACGAATCAGCGCACCTTCAAGCTCACGGATATTGGTTGAGATATGCGAGGCAATATACTCCATGACATCATCGGGAACATTGAGCCCCTCATTCTGGGCTTTCTTGCTCAAAATGGCGATACGCGTTTCTAGCTCAGGCGGCTGAACATCGGTAATCAAACCCCACTCAAAACGCGACCTCATACGCTCTGCAAAGCCTGTGAGCTGCTTGGGCGGTAAGTCCGATGTAATCACGACCTGCTTCTGATGGTTATGCAGGGCATTGAAAGTATGGAAGAACTCTTCCTGGGTGCTATCTTTACCTGCCAGAAACTGAATATCGTCAATCAGGAGCATATCGACGTTACGATAAATCTGCTTGAACGACGTATCGTTCTTGTCTCGAATCGAGTTAATGAAATCGTTGGTGAACTCTTCTGAATTCACGTAGCGTACTCGAAGCCCTGGGTAGAGACTCTTGGCATAGTGACCGATGGCGTGAAGCAGATGGGTCTTACCCAGCCCCGAACCACCGTAAATAAAGAGTGGGTTATAGGCAGAGGCAGGGGTCTCCGAGACAGCGAAGGCGGCCGCATGGGCAAAGCGATTGGACTGGCCAATCACAAAGCTATCAAAAGTGTATTTAGGGTTCAGCCGGGCTGTTGAGTCCCACGTACTAGATTCTCTGGGGCTTTCCTGACGAGGCTCAACATCGTGGGAGATACTCTGCCCAGAGTAGTTGTCTGTATCGGCAACCGCCGGAACATCAGAGATATCTGAAGGCGCATCGGCTACTCCTTGCTGTTCAGAGCCGCGGTCAATAAACCCGCTGGTAGCTTCTGCCTGTGCCGGTTCAATAAAACTGGTGGGGGAGTGATCTACTACTGCCGTCGCCTGTTGCTGCGCTACCGATGACGAAGGCTCAGCAGCAACTTCTGGCTTCTTCTCAAGGCTGGTATCAATGATGAAAGCCTCAGTCACACCGGGCCCAAAAGTAGCTCTAATTGCTTCTTGCAGGGAGCCTTTGAGCTCATGCTGGAAAATATCACGGGTAAATTCGCTGGGGACCGCAATCAGCAGAACATTGCCCATGAAAGCATGAGGCTGAGCCAGCCCAATATGTGCGCGGTGGCGTTGCGCTACCGATGTATCGGCACGCAGCAGGGTCACCAAGTGCATCCACTTCTTTTGAAGCTCAGGATCCATATAATCGCCCACAGGCTCTCCTTACAAGACGCGCAACTAGAAAACTTACCCACAGCTTACCCATAGATACCCTGAGAATATCACCATGTTATCCACAGGGTGGATAAGATGTGAATTGCTGGTGGGGTACCTGTCCACAGTATGTGATTAAAGTGCGGTTTGCCAGCTTAAAGTCGTGAAAAATACAACTTACAACTTTTTGCGAAGACCTGTGGATAACCTGCGCTAAGAGATTCTTATCGACAAGCTATCCACAGATGTGCCTAACCTCTCCCCACTGCCTGTGATTAAAGACCTACGCCCCTTAGGCTTGACCTTGTATAGCCCCGTCTTCTAGAGTTGATTAGTCAAAGTGTGCTAGGAGTATGCCCATACTAGGTATGCCCCGCCCTCAACGGCGGCCTACACATCAGCAAGAAGCGTCAACCTGTTCGAAGAACTGTTGAAAGGTTGGCCCCCGTACCAACCACTTTTGGAGTAACCAGATGAGCAAGCGGACTTTCCAGCCGAATAATCGCCGCCGCGCCAAGAAGCACGGTTTCCGTCTTCGTATGCGCACCCGCGCAGGCCGCGCTATCCTCGCGAACCGTCGTTCAAAGGGCCGCGCAAGCCTCTCAGCATAAGGCTTTACTATCTCCTAACCAATCGGCCTTCACTCCATGCAGGCCAGCGTACTAACGCAGCCCGCCGAGACAGACCGAACCGAAAGGGGAGAGCACGTGCTGGCACAGCAGCACCGGATGAGAGCTTCGGCTCAATTCTCACAGACTACACGTTCCGGCGTCCGATCAGGACGCCGGAACTTAGTTCTATATACAGCCAAATTAAACGAGGAACCAACCCTTATCGGTTTCATCGTTTCTAAAGCCGTGGGTAACGCCGTTACCCGCAACAAAACCAAACGCCGCCTTCGAGAACTAAGTGCCCACTTTCTGACAGAGCATCCCGAGGGCTATTCCATTGTGCTCAGAGCCCTACCGGCCGCGGCCTCAGCTAGCTATGCTGAGCTTGCCTCCGACCTCGAAAGCGCTCTTCTATCCAACCTCAAAAAACTCGGGGGCAATCCCAATAATCATGGCCTTGCCGCTACCCCCGTCGCCCCTCATGGAGAGGAACTCTAAAACACATGAGTGCCTCCCGATACACCGCCCCCCAGGAACCCACCCCTAGCGAAAAGGACATCTTGCTAGAAAAAGCTCCCCACGAGTTTGTGGTTCCGACCTCTCTGACCCAAGCGGCGCTGGTCCTACCTCAGAACCTTCTAATCGCTTTTATCAAGATTTACCGAGCTATCGTTTCGCCCCTCTACGGCAACGTATGCCGGTACTACCCAACATGCTCCGCCTACGGGCTAGAAGCAGTTACAAGCCACGGTGCCATCCGCGGCCTCTCTCTTACCGTTCGCCGTATTCTGCGGTGCCATCCCTGGGCTACGGGCGGTCTTGACCCTGTTCCGGCCGGCAAACGCACTTTTGCGCCCGGCCAGGAACCTAAGATAATTCTTCTAAACCATCCACACCGGCACCATCACCACCAGTAACTTCTCGGTGCTAGTGCTTGTCCACCACAACCGGCTCACATCTCGCTGAGCCAGGGAGAGATACATGTTCGACATCATTCTCTGGCCCTTCAAATGGATTGTTTCTGCAGTCCTTTGGGCATTTCATGAACTTTTCACCGCTATCGGCATGGACCCCGGATCGGGCGTCACCTGGGTATTGGCCATCATCGGCCTCACCCTTGTCATGCGAACCCTGACGATCCCGCTTTTTATGAAGCAAATCAAGGCCATGCGTGGCATGCAGGAATTGCAACCTGAGCTTGCTAAGCTCCAGGCCAAATACAAAGGGAAAACCGATCAACTTTCCCGCCAAGCGCTGGCTCAGGAACAGATGGCGCTTTACAAGGAAAAGGGCTCTAACCCGCTAGCATCTTGCCTGCCTATTATCGTGCAGATGCCCATCTTCTTCGGCCTTTTTCAGGTGCTCAACGGTATCCCTAAGGCGGCAGCTAATGGCCAGGGCATCCTGATCCTTGACAATGTTAAGGTCGAACAATTCAACGACGCCTATATCTTTGGTGCCCCCCTCTTCTCCACCATGACGCACCCCGGCAACGGCAACCACACCGCAACTATTGCCCTGGCCGCAATCATGGTAGTGCTGATGAGTGCAACCCAGTTCTACATCACCAAGCAACTCTCAGCTAAGAACATGTCGGATGCCGCTAAGGAATCCCCCATGTACCGCCAGCAGCAGATTATGCTCTATATTTTGCCTCTAATCTTCGCAATCTCCGGTATCAACTTCCCCCTAGGTGTGCTGGTCTACTGGACCGTTTCTAACTTCTGGACCCTGGGCCAGCAGTACTGGGTTATCAAGAACAACCCCACCCCCGGTTCTCAGGCTGAACGCGAACTCAACGAACGCCGTGCCGCTAAGGGCCTTCCGCCCGTTGGCAAGACCAAGGAACAGCACGAGCAGGAACTTGCTGAACAGCGTGAACGCGCAGCCCGCGGGCAGCGCCAGCAGCCTGTCAGTAAGAAGCGCCAGAAGCAACAGAATAAAAAGAAAAATTAGCGGTAGCTACAGGAGAAAACATCATGACTGAAGCCCCCGAAACACCGGATGCCGCGCTAGAAGACAATTTTGAAGACGAAGGTGACATTGCCGCTGACTACCTTGAAGAGCTCCTCGATATCGCCGATATCGATGGAGACATTGATATCGAGGTACGTAACGGCCGCACCTATCTTTCCGTAGTCACTGAAGACGGTAACAATGAGGACCTTCAAGCCCTCGTGGGTAAGAACGGCGAAGTGCTCGACGCTCTTCAAGAGCTAGTGCGCCTCTCTGTGCTGGCCACTACCGGCCAGCGCACCCGCCTGATTTTGGATATTGCAGAGTTCCGGGCTGGCCGCCAGCAGGCGCTGCTCACCATGGCCGAAACAGCTATCGCTCAGGTCAAAGAAACAGGGCAGGAAGTCCACCTGGAGCCCCTGGGCTCCTACGAGCGCAAACTGATTCACGACATCGTGGCAACCCACGGTCTCTACTCTGAGTCTGAGGGCTCCGGGCCCGGCCGCCACATCGTCATTGCACCGGTAGAGGACTAAAACGTGAGTGAAGAAAATACCCAGCTACCTGAACTGGCCGGCCCCTCCCTGGTGGCTGCTGACCAAATCTTTGGCGACCGCCTCCCCCTTGCCGAACGCTACGTTGAGCATTTGGCAACTAGCGGTATTGAGCGTGGTCTGATTGGTCCGCGTGAGGTTCCTCGTCTCTGGGAGCGTCACGTGCTCAACTGCGCAGTTATCGAGGAGCTTATTGAGAAGGATGCCAAAGTGGTGGATGTGGGCTCCGGAGCGGGGCTTCCAGGGCTCTGTCTGGCTATTGCCCGCCCAGACCTCCAGATAACTCTGATTGAGCCTCTGGAGCGCCGAGTTATTTGGTTGACAGAGGTAGTTGAGGACCTGGGATTCGACAACGTAGGCATCCTGCGCTCGCGGGCTGAACAGGCCGTAGGGCAGGTGGAAGCAGACTATGTGACTGCTCGTGCCGTATCTGCCCTGGTAGGGCTTCTGGATATCACTCTGCCGATTCTGCGCGGTACCGGCCAGCTTCTTGCTCTCAAAGGGAAGAGTGCGGCAGATGAGATTACTAAAGCATCCAAAAAACTTACCCGATATGGAGCGAGGGAAATCGAGATTCTTATTGCAGGTCAAGACCTGCTAGAAGAACCCACCACAGTGGTTCGGGTTAGTTTGTAAAACCCACTAGAACTGGCACTCTTCCCTAAGGTCCGGCAGTCCTGAGCGAACTGCCGGACCTTTTTGTTGCCTAGTGCGTGGTAAAACCGGGGTGTCGGCATTGAGATTTTAAGGAGTGTTTCATGTGAAACATAAAATAAAATTTTATAAAACAACCTATATAAAGCGCTCTATGTGTAGAGCTTTAGAGTTTCCTCAGGAAGCGGGTAGTCTTATACAGACGAGAACATAGACCTACCCAGGGGAGAACCCGGTGCCCACTATCTCAAACATTCCTGATTTTGGCTTACCCCCAGAACCTCAAGATGCGACCGCTAAGCCCGATCGCGGTTCCCATGTTTCACGTGAAACACGTGAAAAACTCGAACGCACCGACAGTGTAGCCATTACCCAAAACCCCATTGCACAGCAGGCATACAGCGCTAAGCAACAACTGCAGCAACTTGATGGTGAGCAGCTGGGAAGGCCCGCTGAAGCCCGAATCTTTACCATCTCTAACCAAAAAGGTGGAGTTGGCAAAACATCTACTGCCGTCAATCTTGCTGCCGCCTTTGCAAGTAAGGGAATGAATGTCTTGGTCATTGATAATGACCCGCAGGGGAATGCCTCGACAGCACTGGGTATCGATCACGGTATTGACGTTCCATCGATTTACGACGTACTGGTCGATGATAAACCGCTGGCGGATATCGTCCAGCCGTGCCCCGACCTTGAAAACCTGTGGTGTGCACCTTCTAACATTGATCTTGCAGGTGCTGAGATTGAGCTGGTTTCTATGGTTGCCCGTGAAACCAGGCTCAAGAATGCACTTTCAGATTATATGGCGGCTCGGGAAATGGCGGGGGAGCCTCGGCTGGACTATGTCTTCATTGACTGCCCTCCCAGCCTGGGGCTACTCACCATTAATGCCTTTGTTGCCGCTCGTGAAGTCCTCATCCCTATTCAGTGCGAATACTATGCGCTGGAAGGGCTGAGTCAGCTCCTAAAAAATATCACTATGATTCAGAAGCACCTCAATGCAAATCTGCATATTAGTACCATCCTTCTCACCATGTATGACGGTCGAACCAATCTTTCTGCTCAGGTAGCAGAAGAGGTGCGTGAACATTTCCCTGAACAGGTTCTCGATGCTGCTATTCCTCGGTCGGTGCGTATCTCTGAGGCACCAAGCTACCAGCAGACCGTCATCAGCTACGATCCGCAGTCATCGGGTGCAATTGCTTACCTTAAGGCCGCCGTTGAAATTGCCCACCAGGGTGACTAGCGCCTTGCAAAGAATCTTTATCTGATAAATATTTTTTCTAAAGCTAAAAGAAGACACTGGAATCTCGCTGTCTAGCGAGACCAGTGTCTTTCTATGAGCTTTTACTCCATTAGACTTGGACAAGAGACAAAACCTAAGTGGCATGGAGGTCCGTATGGCAGAAAAGAAGCGTGGGTTAGGTAGGGGGCTAGGTGCTCTTATTCCCGAGGGTACTAAGTCACAAGCTACCCAAGATACGCCCGATAATAAGGCGCCTGCTAGGTCTACTCGCAGCTCTACCTCGAAAGCCGCTGCAACTAAGTCGGGGAAAAATACCGAGAAGCCTAAGTCTGTTTCACGTGAAACACCCAAGAAAAAACGTCCAGAGAAACGCGCCGATATGGGAGCTGCCTTGCGGAGCACTACAGGGTCACGTCGCCCAGTAGATTTCTTCTTCGGGGAGGACAGCGCAAAAGAAGCAGCCGCATCGGAGATCCTAGTACCCGTTCCAGGTGCAAACTTTGCGACCCTCAATGTTACTGATATTCACCCCAACCGTAAGCAACCCCGAACTGATTTTGATGAGCACGATATGCAAGAGCTCGTGCACTCCATCAAAGAAATCGGTGTTTTGCAGCCCATCGTGGTGCGTCCCAGCCGCGAAAATGGCCTTGAAAAGTACGAGCTTATTATGGGTGAGCGCCGTTGGCGTGCAACCCAGCGTGCCGGTCTCGATACCATTCCTGCCATTATCCGTGAGACTCAAGATGAAGATCTCCTCCGTGATGCTCTGCTGGAAAACCTGCATAGGTCCCAGCTCAACCCTATTGAAGAAGCGGCTGCTTACCAGCAGCTTCTTGAAGAGTTTGGGACTACCCAAGAGCAGTTGGCCCAGCGTATCGGACGTTCCCGCCCTCAGATTTCTAATACCATCCGACTGCTCAAATTGCCTGCTCTGGTCCAGAGGCGGGTAGCTGCTGGGACTATTTCAGCCGGGCATGCTAGGGCTCTTCTAGGGCTAAAAAAAGCCTCCGAGATAGAAACACTCGCTCAGAAAATTGTGAATGAGGGCCTATCTGTTCGTGCAGTTGAAGAGTTTGTATCAGCTGGTACTGAGGGTAAGAAGCCGCAAGAACCCAAGACCACTAAGGTCCAGGACCACTCCCAGCGCCTTGACTACCTTGCGGATGCCCTTGGTGACAAGCTTGATACTAACGTCAAAATTTCCCTAGGCGCGCGCAAAGGGAAGATGACGATTGAATTTGCCTCAGTTGATGATCTAAACCGTATCCTTGATCTCATCGACCCCAAGATAAGCAAAAAGTAGGTTTGTTCTGGTGTGGGCATTCCTTGCCGACCCTGTGTTTGCTAAGGATCTAGGCGGTGCTAACTTAGCCATAAATGGACGAGCTGTTTCACGTGAAACAGCTCGTCCATTTATAAATATTTGCGCTTCAGTAGGCAGTTGCGCAAGGAAAATGGTAAGGAGTCGAAGAATGCTCTGTCTTACCCTTTTTGAGCTGGATAGGGCCTCTTTCGATGTTTTTAAGGGATCCAGAGGAGGCTAAAACCCCTCAGTGGCCGTCTAAGGGGCTATTTTTATGCCAGATAGGTATTTACCTACTCTAGGTGGCTTTAGGGCCTCAGGAGCGAATCTGGAGGCTGTATTTTTTCTTGAGGTCACCTAAAAAACTGTTCTACTGCGAGCCGGCAGGCTAGGGAATCAAATCTTGAGAGCAGCTTACCCCGGAACTATAGGGATAGTTCTTTGGCAAAGAGATGGGGTGCCTCTAGGTATGCCCCTTTGAAGCAGAATCGGGGTAATGTGTATTTGACTGCATTGACTGCACTAGCGCAGTGGTAACTCAATACCGATCTGCTTAGGGCTCTAGGGTATCGCAAAATGGTCCGAAAATCAGACTTCTCTATATTTATCCCTCATCTAGAATATTTTACTGTCATAGAGGATATTTAAAAGGGGATCGAGCTGGAGAGCATTCCAGAATTCATCATGGGAACTTTATTTTTAGTTTTAACCGCTGGTGGTGAATATGTTGATGGGCGATGGGGAATCGATAAAGTTCGGTGCGGTGAAATAAGAAATAAAATTAATAAGTAAAGTTTTTTAGGGATATTCTGACGCAACCTATGGATAATTACGGTTCGGTGGTAGCATCGGAGTGTTTACCTGGAGTGGAAAAATTATCTGGTGATATCGGGTCTAATTCTCTCCTCTTTAATCTTGAAAAACCCCTTGATTCACTAAATGGAAAGTAGGGGTTAAATAGGTTTTGTTTTAGGTAGATACCGAATATTTCCTACGGGTTGTTTCACGTGAAACAAATATAAGTATACCAATATAGGTTGTTTATCAAACTTTTTGGACTGAATTCGGTGTATCATGGTTGCCTATTCTGGGGAATAGAGTTTCTGCGGGTGTATGCTACTTGAGTCATCTGCTGGAAAATAGAAAATATTTTTTACCCTCACCTCATTTTGAATATTTATCTTTTGGATATAGATGTACTGGGGTGTAAATATATTAAAAGTTTATGTTTGGGAAAATTTATAGCTTCACGCAGATCTGTTAGCCCACCCTAGTTTTGACTGTAATTATCTTAAAATAGATTCCCCCTATGGGTCTCGACGGGGAATCTATCTAGTGTCTTTTTAGCTTTCCCATATCTACTGATAAATCAAGGCATGCTTTATGACTTTACTGCGACTCTGTATAAACACATGCGGGTCGGTGTTTCACGTGAAACACCGACCCGCATGTACTGATGATGCAGAATCGGTCCTGCATCATCGAGGCCTTACTTGAGAAACTCTGCGAATTCCTGCTCCAGGGCAGCCTTAGGCTTAGCGCCTACGGTCTGCTTGGCGACCTCGCCGTCCTTGAAGACATAAATTGCGGGAATAGAGGTAATGCCGTACTTCATGGCGGTAGCAGGGTTGTTCTCGACATCGAGCTTAAGCACCTTGACCTTGTCTCCATACTCCTCGCCAATCTGGTCGATAACGGGGCCAACCATACGGCAGGGGCCACACCATTCGGCCCAGAAATCAACAATAACGGGCTTATCGGAGCGGAGGACTTCATCGGCAAAAGTTGCATCAGTAACCTGAGTAGTCATAGGAAATAACCTTTCGTTGGCGTATCTTGAGGGGGAAATTAAAGAGATTCCAGGTAGTGCTGTGCATCAATAGCGGCTACACAGCCTGATCCTGCGGCTGTAATAGCCTGGCGGTAGGTGGGGTCAATAACGTCACCCGCAGCAAAAACACCGGGGATAGACGTGCGGGAAGAACGACCATCTACGGCAATGGTGCCTTCGGAGGTGAGCTCCAGTTTGCCCTGTACTAGCGAAGTTCGGGGGTCTGAGCCAATGGCAACAAAAACACCTTCAACATCAAGGGCGCTGTCCTGGCCGGTCTTAACATTGGTCAAGGTCAGGCCAGAGACCTTATCTTCGCCGTCAATGGACTTCACAACGGAATTCCAGATCACTTCGATCTTGTCGTTGGACAGGGCACGCTGGGTCATAATCTCTGAGGCGCGGAAGGAATCGCGGCGGTGGACCAAATAGACCTTAGATGCAAAGCTGGTCAGGAAGAGAGCCTCTTCCAAAGCGGAATCGCCGCCACCGATAACAGCCAGAGCCTTCTCTTTGAAGAAGAAACCGTCACAGGTTGCACACCAAGAGACACCGTGCCCTGAAAGGCGTGCTTCACCCTCAACGCCCAGCTTGCGGTATTCCGACCCGGTAGAGAAAATAAGGGCCTTGGCTAGGTGAACAGAACCATCAGTCAAAATGACTTTCTTAATATCGCCTTCAAGCTCCACTTCGGCCACATCTTCGTAGCGGATATCAGCGCCAAAACGCTCTGCCTGAGCGCCGATATTGGTCATCAACTCAGGGCCCTGGATTCCCTCAATGAAACCGGGGAAGTTCTCGACCTCAGTGGTAGTCATCAGATCGCCGCCGGGGGATACCGATGATGCAAAGAGAAGAGGCTGAAGATTAGCTCGTGCGGTGTAAATAGCCGCAGTGTAACCTGCGGGGCCAGAACCCACAATAATCACCTTGTGAACGGGCTGCTCGGCTTCTCGGGGCTTCTCTGCCGCGGTCTCAGGGGCTTGTGCAGGAGCCTTCACCTTGAGGCCGGCAGAGCCATTGAAAAGGCCGCCAAGAGCGTTATCTGTCATGTTTCTCCTTGAGGATCTATGTGTTGCAGGGCTTGTGCAATATAACGGCGGGTGGGTGGGTAATATTCCCAACCCACCCGCCGGCAGCTGCAAAGGTTTAGTTGATACTGATTTCAGCGATACGAAGACCGTAAGGGTAACCAGCAACAATGGGCTGGCTCAGCTGAGGCGCCGCAGTGAACTTAATGATGATGTACTTGGTTTTGCCCTTCTGGGCGTCCTTATTGAGCTGTACAGTGGTTTCCCCGCTCGCTGCAAAACTGCCAGATCCAATTTCTTTGCCGCCATCTGCAGAAGCAGTTTCAGAGGCATAGATGGTGAATTGGCCGCCGGTACCTGAAACCTGGTTGATAGTGATGCTCTTAACTGTTGTTGCCTCATCTAACTTAGCCAAGAGGTAGACAGAATCTGCCAGGCCCCCAAAATTGGGCGAACCAAAAGCCAAGGATGTCCAGGTTGTCGCTTCATTCTTATCGGTCAGATGAGCCAGCATAGAATCACTTTCGGCCATCAGCGTCGGTGATGAAGGAACTGAGCGAGTAAAAGTCCCGTCAATCTTTGGGGCAGCAGATTTCTCTGCCGGAGCAGAGGGCTCCCCAGCTGCAGAAGCCTTACCATCTGATGCTGCTCCTTCTGAAGCAGAGGCGCTAACGCTTGTTTCGCCCGAAGCCTCTGAAGACTCACCGGACTTTGAAAGCCCACCCAGGGTCACAAAGACAGCTCCAGCGCCAATCACAAGCAGGAGGGCAGCTGCGATGCCCACAATCCAGACACCGCCATTACGGTCAGTTGGTTCGTCCGCTTCGTAGTAGCCATCTTCTTCGGCATCGTACTCTTCAAATTCCTCTGCTGGCTCATCGGCCACCTCATCCACAGACCTGATAGCAGAGATCGCCCCGCCACCGACTGTGCTGGCTTCTTTAGCAACCACATAGGTGTTGGGGGCCGCCATAGACCCCGTATCACCGAAAATTTCCTCCCCAAATTCTTCGGTATTTCCGCTCTCACCTTCAGTCAGCAGAACATCGAGGAGAGTGTCAGGGCGAGAATGGGAGGTAATGAGATAGGTGCTGTCATCTTTGTTGCCCAGGTCAAGAACCTGGACTGCTGAACGAGTCAGAGTCGTTGATTTGCGTGCATTTGTAACCAAGAGACGATTGTGTTCGGGCGCGGCAACAACTATAGAAACCTTGCGACCCAATACCTGGTCTAGGCCATCGAGCACTGCATCGCCGCCCGCGGTTTCCAAAACATGCGCGGTGACTTTGTAGCGATCTCCCAACAGGGTGTTAAGAGGAATCTGCGGTGTCAAAAGGGGCCTCCCGTTTGAATGGTTCTTTGGTATCTGATACTACCTGCTAGCACGGACACGGCGAGTAAGCACACCGACTTTATTCATAATCGGGTTGATTAGGGTATCTAATTCTTTGACTCGGAAAATTAAGAGGAATGCATAGTAGGCAACTGCCATGACGATGCCCCCCAGCAGCACCGTGAAGAAAGCACTGAGTCTTGACTCCCAGGCGAACCCATCAAAGCTATAGCCACCCAGAAGATAGAGGGCAACAACGCCGAAGACCCCTGCTCCCAGAGATGCAAACGCAACTTTAGCGTGAGTCAGGACGATACCTCTCACATCGTAGTCACCTAGACGGCGTACCAGGACCCGGTGGCTCAGATAGACCGCCAGAACATTCTGGAGGGCATACGTTAGTGCAAGGCCGTAGATAACGTGCTGGGGGGATAGTCGCGATGCTGTAAAACCAAGGGCAATAATAACGAAAGCAGAGAAAAGTTGGACGTAGAAGGGGGTCTTTGCATCCTCCTGGGAATAGAAGACACGGCCCATCATGAAAGCAACGGTGAGGAAAGGCCCACCAAGGGCGATTATCGCTATGGTTTGGCCAATGACTGCACCGGACTGTTGGGAGCCGCCACCGAAAATCATCCCTACAGGCCCAGCAAAGACCACAAGAACTACAGCACAGAAGATAGTTGCAATCGAAGCGGTCCTAAGACCCGAAGAGAGTGCGGAGGCAACAGTACTGCGATCATCCTCCTGGGAGGCGGCAGACATACGATTGAAGAGCACCGTGGCAATCGACAGGCCAATGACACCGTGGGGCAGAGAATAGAGCATGGACGAATAATTCAGGGCCTGAACACCCGGAATCTGGATACCGGCGGCCAATAACTCTTCGCGAGAACCCACCACGCCAGCAGCCACCTTGGTCAGATACATAAAAGCCAGGTTAGAAATCACGCCGGTTGCCAGGGTCCAACCTGCCAGATGGGCGGCAGTTCCCAGTCCAATACCGCGCCAGCCAAACTTAGGTCGTAACCGTAGCCCGATTCTTCGGAGCGGAATAAAAAGAATCAGTGACTGTAAAGCCACACCTAGGGTGGCAGATCCTGCCAGAACTAGAGTCTGAGCTGAGGTCCAACTGTCTAGATTATGGTAGGGCGGGTTAGTGGTGACGTCCTGGGGCCCAAAAAGGAAGATGAAGACGATGAGCGCCGCAATAGCAACCACATTGTTGAGCACAGGTGCCCACATATACCAGCCAAAAGCCCCGCGAGCGTTCAGGACCTGGCCTAGAACTGTGTAGAGGCCATAGAAGAAAATCTGGGGTAGACACCAGAAGGCGAAAATAAGACCGAAGTGCTGCTGCTCGGGGCTCCACCTGCTACCCATGACCTGGATAATAGGCCAGGAACACAGCAGGACAAGGGCAGTAATAGCTGCTATACCGCTAACCGCAAGTGTTACCAGGCGGGAAACATAGTCAGAACCGCCATCATCATGCTTGGCTGCCTTGATAATCTGCGGCACCAGCACAGCGTTGAAAATACCGCCGGCCACCAGAACATAAATCAGGTTTGGTAGGGTGTTAGCGGTTTCAAAAATATCGCCCACAGTGGTTGTAGAACCAAGGGCAACGGTAATCAGAAAAGTTTTGGCAAACCCTAGAATCCTAGAAACCAGGGTTCCAGCAGCCATAATCGCGCTGGAAAGAGCACCGGAACGTGCCACGGGAATCCTTATCTAATCAGGAGCTAGGAAAGCTGGTGAATGATGTATTCGCGAGCGATTTCAGCGATACGCCGCTCGTTGGGGAAAGAGAGCTTGCGCCCCAAATCATCAATATTTACCCAGGCGACATCTACCGCCTCATGATCGGGATCATTCTCAGTAGTCAATTCACCCCCGGTTGCGGAGAACAGAAAGTGGTGGACGGTCTTATGGACTCGATTCCCCGAGACGTTGAACCAGTAATCGATGCTACCCAAAGAAGTAATGACTTCCCCACAGATGCCAGTTTCTTCCTCAATCTCACGGGCAGCAGCGCGAACCTTAGATTCATCACCTTCGGGGTGACCCTTGGGTAGGCACCATTCGAGACGGCCACCGCGATTGACTCGGGCGATGATGGCTACAGGCAGATTTCGGTCGTTAAAGTCGACAATCACACCGCCTGCGGAGACCTCCTCGACCGTGGGCATGGCAACGAGGGGCGTAAAAGTCCGCCTCTTGGGTGCCCGTGGAATAGGAAAAGTCATGTCTCTACCTTAACCGATATGCGGGGACGATGTTTTAAAAAGGTAGGTGTGAGTGGTAACTTGTGCATTTTGCTGGCACGATTGAAGGGTTATGGCGCATGTATTTGATACCTCTTTGATTCACCCTGTGGCCCTTGAGGCGGGCGAGCTATTTAACCGCGCAGGATTTGAGCTCTCCCTGGTGGGAGGGCCCGTTCGTGACCTTTTTCTAGGGGAAACATCGGTAGACCTGGACTTCACCACCAACGCCACTCCGGACCAGACCTTAGAAGTAGTCAAAGGGTGGGCAGACGCCACCTGGGAAATCGGCAAGGAATACGGGACCATCGGAATCCGTAAGGGCAATGAGATGGTCGAAATCACCACCTACCGCGCTGAGAAATACGATTCTGATTCCCGTAAACCGGTCGTGGCTTTCGGAACTGACCTTGTAGATGACCTCCTCCGGCGTGACTTCACGATTAACTCAATGGCCCTGCGCCTGCCGTCTTTGGAGCTTGTTGATCCTTTTGGCGGTCAGCGAGACTTAGAAGCTGGGATCATTCGAACACCTGGCACCCCTCAGGATTCTTTCTCCGATGACCCGCTCCGTATGATGCGTGCCGCCCGGTTTGCTTCCCGGCTGGATATTGACCTTGCTCCTGAGGTTTTTGAAGCCATGACCGATATGTCCGAGCGAATCACTATTATCTCCGCTGAGCGCGTACGTGATGAACTGGTCAAGCTCATTTGCGGGACAGCGCCCCGCCGCGGTGTTGACTTGCTGGTGGAATCAGGCCTGGCTTCCTATGTCTTACCAGAGATCCCGGCCCTTAAGCTAGAAGTTGATGAGCACCACCGGCATAAGGATGTCTACCAACATTCCTTAACCGTTATGGAACAGGCCGCTTCACAGGAAACGGATAATGATGGTGCGGTACCCGGCCCTGACTTCATTCTGCGTTTTGCTGCTCTCATGCACGATATCGGTAAGCCCGCTACCCGTAAGTTTGAAGAGAACGGCTCTGTGAGCTTTTTGCACCACGATGTAGTGGGTGCCAAGCTGACTAAGAAGCGGATGCGGGAACTGCGGTTTGATAACGACACTATCAAGGCTGTTGCTCGGCTGGTAGAGCTTCATATGCGTTTCTACGGATACGGCGATGCTGGTTGGTCAGACTCTGCTGTGCGGCGCTACGTGCGCGATGCGGGAGAACTGCTGGAACGTCTGCACCGCTTGACTCGTGCCGATGTCACTACCCGCAACAGGCGCAAGGCTCACCGCATCTCCTCGGCCTATGATGACCTAGAACGCCGCATCACTGAACTTGCCGAGCAGGAAGAGCTGAACTCTCTGCGCCCGGACCTGGACGGCGAGCAAATCATGGCAATTTTAGGCATTAAGCCCGGCCCGCTGGTGGGGCAGGCCTATAAGTTCTTGCTGAATATGCGCTTGGATGAAGGTGCCTTGGGTGAAGAAGAAGCTACTTGGCGTCTGCGGGCATGGGCAGCTGAACAGGGGATAGGGCAAGTAAGTTAGAGCCCGAAAGATAGGGTTAATCGATTTTCCCTAGAGTTTGTGCCTTAGAAATATTGGCTTGAGCCTTGGAACTATTGAATAGATAGTAGCTAGGAGATCATCGACCTGTAGAACCCTGCCCTATATCTGCAAAAATGGTGGGCAGGTTTTGACAGAGCAAAGATAGATCCAAGGGGTGACCAAAAATATCAGCGATAGTTTGGCGTTTGTTGAGCTCCTGAAGAGAAATAAAAGTGCTCTTTGGAGTGAGCTTCTCGTGGGCAACAATGAAGAATTTTCCCTCCTCGTTTCGGTAGAGGGCAAAGCTTTCCACCATGGCACCGGGCAACCATACTGACAGATAGGTCTGCTGGGGTGGCTGGGCCACAGGGGGCAGGAAAATCGTGATGTGCTGATTGGCTTGAAGATAATGCCAGCTTGGTGCTATCTGGCTATCTACACCAACTAGCTGCTGGGGTAGAAGCTGGCTAGGGCGAGGTGGATGAGCTAGCAGGCTGCTGACTGCGTGAGCAAGGCACAGGGCATCTTCAAACTCTTGTGAGGGGAGCATCTGAATACGGCTTGTGCTCGCGTCTTGATCCCAAAGCGGCCCTTCCCAAGAATCTTCCCACAGTGCCTTTTCAGGTAGCTGGTGGATAATTTGTTCACTGTCGGTGTCTCTGTCCGTTTCTCACCTTCCACCACCAAAATATTCTCCAGGATTCATCCTTTGGGTGGATATCAGTATGTCCAAAACCCTGTAAGGTTCAGAGAAGAAGAATCCCCCCTATTGCAGAGGACACCCATGTTAGAGGTCAAAAACCTCACCAAACGCTACGGCTCTAAGACAGCCGTCAATGACCTAAGTTTCACCGTCCCCAACGGCAAAGTTACCGGCTTTTTGGGCCCCAACGGTGCCGGCAAATCAACCACCATGCGCATGCTGGTCGGCCTCGAAAAGCCCACCCAAGGGAAAGCTCTAGTAGATGGCTCACCCTACCGTTCCCTACCTAGCCCGCTCTCTAGCCTTGGTGCCCTACTCGATGCCAAAGCCATGCACCCCGGTCGAAGTGGGCTGGCCCATCTGCGCTCGCTGGCTCTGACCCACGGTATTCCCAAGACTCGTGTTGATGAGGTCATCGAAATGACTGGCCTGAGTGCCGTAGCCAAGAAGAAGGTTAAGGGCTTCTCTCTGGGTATGGGCCAACGCATGGGTATTGCCGCCGCTCTGCTGGGCGACCCTGAAAATATCATCCTGGATGAGCCCGTCAATGGTCTTGACCCGGAAGGCGTCATCTGGGTGCGTAACCTGGCCCGGCACCTAGCCAGTGAAGGGCGAGCTGTCCTGATTTCTTCCCATCTCATGAGTGAGATGTCTCAAACGGCCGATGACCTTATTGTGATTGGGCGTGGCCGCATGCTGGCTAACTGCTCGATGGAAGAGTTCCTCACCATTGGTGATCAGAATAAAGTGCTGGTTCGCACCGATAGCAGAGAGGCTTTTGCCGGTGCCCTCCAAGAAGCTGGCTATGCTTTTAGTGCTATTGACACGGACGGTCTGATGGTGGAGCAGGTAGCTTCTCGTCACCTTGCTGAGCTTGCGCGTGACCGTGGTGTGTTACTGCATGAGCTCACCCCACAGGTTGCCACGCTGGAGCAGGTCTACATGAATATGACCCGTGATGATGTGGAATACAACTCAAGCACCTTTGAATTGGCCCAGGTGCAAGCAGAGAACATTCCGGATACGCCTTGGGGAACTAGCAGCAACGAGACAGGGGAGAAGAAATAATCATGGCGAACACATCTCTTGCGGCTCCGGTGAGCCCTTCTCAATTCGCCGGTAAAAAACTCACCTTTTGGGGCGTGATTCGCTCGGAATCGCTCAAGTTCCGGTCTTTAGTTACCAACTGGGTGATAACGCTAGTGACCGCTCTGGTCATGATTGGAATGGCACCGCTATACGCCACGATCCTTAACTCAATGGCTCGGGACGCTGAGAGTCTGGCAAAGATGTCTGAACAAATGGAGCAGACCAACGCCGGGATCGAAAGTATTACCAATTTGGCATATGCGATGGGTTCTTCCGGTATTGACCTTGCCAATATGCTGGTTGCTTCTCTTGCGGCAGTCTTTATCGGTTCTGAATATTCCACTCGGTCAATTCAGGCGGCCTTGACCGCTGTGCCCCGGAGAACAGGTTACTACCTGGCAAAACTTATCGTCCTGTCTGTCTACTCCTTCGTACTCGGTGTAGTCGTTACGGGCATCGGCTACTGGGTTGGCTACGCAGTTCTTGATAGCTCTGTGAAAGATACCCTAGAGTTCAACAACGGGCTGATGCTTAACTGGGTAGCTGCCGGTATCTACTTCATGTTGATGGCCTGGATGGGGTACGGCTTTGGCACCCTCTTCCGGAACAATGCTGCGGGCATTGTTATGGTCGTTGTGGTTTTCTTCATCCTTCCCATCATTGCGGCCATTTTTTCGGGTCAAGTGGAATGGGTAGCTGATGCGATGAATTACCTGCCCTCTTCTCTGGGGCGAGTAATTTTGACCTATGATCTGCGAGCTGATGCGGATATGGGCTACCTGGAGGCTGGCTCCTGGTTTGCGCTCTGGGCCTTTATCCCGGCCTTGCTCGGCTACCTTCGGTTCCGTTTTTCGGATACCCGTGGATAATTTTTGTCCCTGGAAGGTGTAGCTTACACATACCGGTGGGCGGTGGAGTTCTGATAAGCAGAGCTCCAGCGCCCATTAGTTTGCGACTTACTCCTGTGGCTTGAATAAATATGTTTCTTCTATCTTGAAATGATTGATCGCGGAGGCAAAGATACACCAGCGCTCCGGCATACAATGGTGGCATGGTTGAGCGTGACAAAAATGAAGAGCAGAGAAGTGCTCGCTCTGTCTTGCACGCTCACGGGGAGCAGCTTCGTGAAAATTTTTCCGCTTCGGTGCAAAAAGTGGGTCGGTTCTCTGGCCAGGTAGGTGAGTTCTCTGAACGGGCAGCGGGTATTCTGACCCGCAGAGATGCCCGTAGCATCAAGATTCGTTTGACCCTAACAGCCCTGTTCGTGTCGGTGCTTGCCCTGGTAATTGCGTCGGTGGGTAACTACTATTCCCTGCCGCATAGTCCAGAAGAAGCCGCTGAACAGTATATACAGGCGCTTCAGCGTGGCGATTATATCGACGGTCTGGACGAGGAAGCCTACAGAAGCTTCACATACACCTATCTCACCAACACTATCTACAGCTCCGCTCAAGGACGGGTGGAAAGCTATACCATTTTGAGTTCCGCCCCTGAGCCGGATGACCGTGCTGAAGTCACTGTGCGGGCCCTTGCCAACGGGCAAGAGCACGATTTGGTACTGCCATTTGTACTGGAGCCCAGAAGCGGCCCCTTCAATGACACCTGGAAACTAGCGACCTCAGCACAGAATTATCTGCAGTTAACCACCCCTGTGGATCTTTCAGAAATTACAGTCAACGGCCACTCTCTGAGCCTGCCTAAGACACGCCGTCTTAGGGTTGACGGGGGCTATTCTTGGCTGGTTCCTCTCTTGCCCGGTGCATACACCGTCTCGTTACCTTCAACGTCCTATTATGTACTTTCCCCGGTAGAGCGCACTGTGACTAGCTCCCTGCCCGACGGGAGTAGCGAAATATCCCTCCTAAACTTGGAGGTCCGCCCGTCCCCCCGCATGTGGAGAGAGACAGATGAACTCATTGATTCCTGGTTGAGTCGCTGTGAGAGTTCACGAAGGCTCGATGTCGTGGGGTGCCCCACCTCCGCTATCTATGGGAATGACTCAACTGCAACTATCAGTGATGTGCAGTGGAAGCTCGTCTCTCGACCTGCGTTTTACCTGGTTCAAGATACCGCCAAACCTAGCCTGTGGCATGCCTCTGAGCATGAACAGGCTGTCATGGATTTGACCTACCTAGCAGACGGTAAAGCCCAGCGAGAAATCATCACATTCACTATTGACGCTGAGGTAGTCTCAGATGGAAACCACGCCGATATTAGCGTCGGTCTGGGAGATAAAAAAACAAGTAGGGAAGAGCTACAAGAATCTGTTTCTGATGACGTTCTCTCCCAACCGACTCTCCAACAATTTGCCGCTACTTCTTAGGCGGACTCGAAGCAGGAAAGCATGTCTGAACAACCTCAGCATTACAGCCCCACCTACATCAATAACCCTGGGCACCCCTATTCATACGCCCAGGGCCAGCCTGTTTATATTGTCCAGGCCAAATCGACTCTCGTGGCCTACCTGCTCTTTATCTTCCTGTGGTGGCTCGGTGCCCATAAGTTCTACCTCCGCCAGCCCTTTATGGGGATTTTCTACCTTGTAGGGAATGCCATTGCGGCGGCCCTGACAGCAGGTATTCCTTTTGTTGGCTGGATATCTTATGCCCCCTTGGCCATTGTCATGCTGTGGGATCTCTTCACCATACCCGTGCGCGTAGGTTACCTCAATGCCCTGATGAAGAGCCGGGCCACCTACAGGAGCTAAGCCACTGGGAGTTGGGGCTTAGGTGCCCTAAGAAACAGCTCGCCTACAGTGCTGCGGGCAACACTCTTTAAAACCTCAAAAACCTGCCTAAACCCTCCCTACTCCTGTAAAGTGGGTGGAGTCTGTGCTGGTGCCAGCCAACACCTGAGCCCGGGCAGACAGTACGTAATCTCCTGCTATGGAAATCCCATAGCCGCTTAGCCCAAAGGAGGGGTTTAATCATGCGTGCATACGAACTGATGGTTATCCTCAACCCCGAGGTCGAGGACAAGGCTGTAGAGCCCACCCTCACCAAGTTCCTCGAAGTTGTCACCAAGGACAACGGCACCATCGAGAAGATGGACATCTGGGGCCGCCGTAAGCTCGCTTACGAAATCCAGAAGAAGAGCGAAGGCATCTACGCCGTTGTTAACTTCACCTCAACCCCCGAGACTGCTGCTGAACTGGACCGCGTTCTGAATCTGAACGAGTCCGTCATGCGCACCAAGATCATCCGCCCGGAAGATCAGCAGATCTCCTCCAAGTAAATGTTTGAAACGGGGCGAGGAAAACTAGGTTAACCTCCCGCGAGGGGCTTCTAAAATGTCAGACCCCCGTGCAAAACTTCAAATACTTACTCTTATAACTACGACCGGAGGCATCACATGGCTGGCGACACCGTCATTACCGTAATCGGTAACCTGACAGGCGATCCTGAGCTTCGCTTCACCCCCAACGGGGCAGCGGTAGCTAACTTCACGATCGCGTCAACCCCCCGCAACTTTGACCGCGCATCAGGCGAGTGGAAAGAAGGCGAGACCCTCTTCCTGCGTGCCAGCGTATGGCGTGAAGCTGCGGAGAACGTCGCTGAAACCCTCAAAAAGGGTATGCGCGTTATTGCGCAGGGCCGTCTAAAGTCCCGCTCGTATGAAACCAAAGAAGGCGAGCGTCGCACTTCAATGGAGCTAGAGATCGAAGAAATCGGTCCCTCACTCCGTTTTGCATCCGCTAACGTATCCCGTAACCAGCGCTCAGGTGGCAACTTTGGTGGCGACCAGGGCTTTGGTGGCGGCTACAACAATGCCAACCAGGGCGGCTACAACGCCGCACCCCAGGCTGGCTTTGGCGGTGGCGCAGGCTACGGCGGCCAGCAGGGCGGCTACGGCGCCCCTGCCCCGCAGGCAAGCCCCGCAGTTCCTCCTCAGGCAGCTCCCCAGCAGGCACCGGCTCCAGCCGCTGACCCTTGGGGCCAGCAGTCCGGCGGTAACTATGACTGGGGTAGTGGAGCCGACGACGAGCCTCCCTTCTAAGGTGCTGGCAGGCACTTACCTGCCATATGCAGAGGAGGGTGCACACCAAGTGTCCTTCTGTGAACAAGACCAAATATTCATCCATCCCGCGGTGAGAGCCGCGGGCTCCCAAGAGAAAAAGGAGCACCACGATGGCTAAGGCTGAAATCCGTAAGCCCAAACCCAAGCAGAACCCGCTGAAGGCTGCAGACGTTACCGTAATCGACTACAAGGACGTTGCACTTCTGCGTAAGTTCATCTCCGATCGCGGCAAGATCCGTGCCCGTCGCGTTACTGGCGTAACCGTTCAGGAACAGCGCAAGATCGCTCAGGCAATCAAGAACGCCCGCGAAGTTGCACTGCTGCCCTACTCAGGCGCTGGCCGCTAAATCGATAGGAGAGTAGAAGAACATGGCTAAGATCATTCTTACTCAGGAAGTCACCGGTCTCGGTGCTGCTGGCGACGTCGTTACCGTTAAGGACGGCTACGCTCGTAACTACCTGCTTCCCCGTGGCTTTGCAGTCACCTGGACTGTAGGCGGCGAAAAGCAGGTTGAGTCAATCCGTGCAGCTCGTGTAGCTCGCGCCAAGGCTAACCTCGAAGAAGCTAAGGCAACTGCGGCTGCTCTGTCGGCAAAGCCCGTTGTTGTCGCTCACAAGGCTGGCGCTGACGGCCGTCTCTTCGGCACCGTCAAGGCTGAGCACGTAGCTGAAGCTATTGAAGCTGCCGGTGCAGGTTCAATCGACAAGCGCGCTATTAACCTCGGTTCCGCTATCAAGCGCACCGGCGTTTACACTGTTTCCGTGCGTCTGCACGAAGACGTTGTAGCCAACGTTGAGCTGGATGTTGTAGCCGAGTAATAAACTCGTTTATTACCCGTTACGGCCAACCTAAAAGCCCCGTTTTCTCCCGTCAGGAGAGAACGGGGCTTTCGCATGGTCTGACACTGTGGCGCACTGTGGGATAGCTGTGGCTAATGTGGTGAAACTGGCGTGTGTAGTGGGTCCGTAGTATTCGGGTTTTCCAGGTTGGTTTGGCATGCTAGAGGGTATGGCTAAACCTACCCCGCGCCCTCAGAGCACCCAGACCTTTATTGCCGCTGTCGTAACTGAGGTAATTTCACTGATATCCCTTGTGTTGGCGTTTGCGGTCAATATTGGACCCCCCTCAACGGTTTTAGCTACCCTGCTAGGTTTTATGGTTCTTTCTGTTCTAGCTGCAGCCCTAGCTTTTATCCTTGCCCTGGTGGGACTGATCCGCTTTTCGCGGCACACCGGTGGCTTTATCGCAGTGATGGTGGTTTCGGTCCTTGCTAACCCTGTTCTGTGGTTCTTTATTATTGGTTCTTTTGCCTAAGAAGAAGTTTTTGCAGTAAAAAATATAAATACCCAGCTTTTTCCCAGGTAACTTAAAACCCACCATAAGCCTAGTGAGGTTATATAGAGGTATTAGCTTGAAAGGCTATAAGAAGCGAATGTGTGTGTGCTTCAAAGTCAGGTAATGCTGAACCTGTCTTTCATCGGAGAGTGGCGAGACCAGTATGGGGGCCTCGCCACTTTTTGTGCCTATCTGCGGTCTTCCCTGCACCCGACGGTGCTCTGGAAGCAAGAGAGGAACAGATATTCTCAGTCCGCCCACAGAAACAATCTATATCGCGCTCAGGCCGCTGGAGCATACTGGTAGTACAGGTTCAAGGGAAGAACAGCCGCAAGGTGGCCGGTTCTTCTGGACCTCAAGAAAGAAAGTGTGTATTTTGCATGGGTCTTTGATCGATGTGTAAATGTGTGTAATGGTGGTGGGGGGGGGGGCGGCCCCCCCCCCCACC
>NZ_JBLXXR010000023.1:0-30265 GCF_048513535.1 Rothia sp. CCM 9416
ACCTGTCTATGCCTTGGAGGGTTCTGTAGCAGTCTCCGGTTCACTGATCCAGTGGTTGCGCGATAACCTCAAGATGATTGATGATGCCGCCGAGTCAGAGAAGCTGGCTACCAGCGTTGAGAACTCCGGCGGTGCCTACGTTGTGCCTGCTTTCTCCGGTCTTTTTGCCCCCCACTGGCGCTCAGATGCCCGTGGTGTGATTGTGGGCTTGACCCGTTACGTCAATCGGGCACATATTGTGCGTGCGGCCCTGGAGGCTACCGCCTTCCAGACCCGCGAAGTCCTGGACGCTATGAACGCCGATGCCCAGGCTGCAGGCTCCAAGGTTTCGCTGGAAGAACTGCGTGTGGACGGCGGTATGACAGCCAATGAATTCCTCATGCAGTTCCAGGCTGACCTGCTGGGTGTGCCTGTTATTCGCCCAAAGGTCATTGAAACCACTGCCCTCGGTGCGGCCTATGCCGCAGGTATTGCGGTGGGCTTTTGGGAGGGCGAACAGGACGTCATTGATAACTGGGCCGAAGATAAGCGCTGGACCCCGCAGATGGACCAGGCAGAAGTGGACCGCCAGTACCGCCTGTGGAAGAAAGCCGTCTCTAAGACCCTAGAGTGGGTAGATGAGGATGTAGAAGAGAGCTAAGAAACCGCCAGATTCCTCAACCCATTTATTTTTTTGAAGGAAGTACCTCTGCCCGCCACATATGCTGTGTGGCGGGCAGAGCTTTTAAGAATACGAGTATGACAAGATAGTTCTATGACCTACCATGCCCATACTCTGACTCCGCTGGGTCTGATGATTCTAGCCTCCGATGGTCAGGCCCTTACCGGTGCCTGGTTCATGGGTCAGGCTCACTTCCCGGCAGAAGATCAGCTGGGGCAGGAGGTTGAGATCAGTGATTGCCACTTGCTCACCAGGGCGCAGGCCCAGCTCCTTGACTACTTGGAGGGGGGCCTCACTGATTTTGATCTTCCGCTGGCTCCTGATGGCACTGACTTTCAGCTGGCGGTCTGGCAGGCTCTGAGGGATATCCCCTACGGCTACACCACTAGCTACGGTGCTATCTCTAAAATCGTGGGCCCTGGTGCTCCCGCTCAGGCCGTCGGCCAGGCGGTAAGCCGTAACCCGATTTCTATCTTTATCCCCTGTCACCGAGTGCTGTCTGCCGACGGCAAACTGACCGGGTATGCTGGCGGTTTAGAACGCAAGCAGTTCCTCCTGTCCCTGGAAGCCCCTAGCGCCCAGGAAGAGGGGCGACTCTTCTAAGGCCCCTTGGCAGGGTAAATGACCGGCACACTCAATGGTAAGGGGCTCTGTGAGCTGAGGTTCTGCCATGAGAGCCGCCCGGCGCATAGCACCCAGCACCTGCATCCTGTACCTGCACCCAGGTCAAGCTATCTTCCGTTACCGGGCAGAAAAGAACCCGCCCTCCTGGTCGGTGGGCGGGCTCTCTAGGCTCTAGGGCTTATGCTCATTAGGCTGCAGGCATGACCAGGGACAGGACATAAACCCAGATGCAGAGGATGACTAAGAAGGCTAGGGAGAACTTGATGGCGGCGTTGGTGATCTTTGACTCTTGACCGGACATGTTCACGGATGCGGCCGCAATAGCAATCGACTGCGGTGAGACAGCCTTGGCTGCTACGCCACCGGCAGTATTAGCGGCTACCAGCAGGCTGGGTGCGGCACCAATCTGAGTTGCAGTGGTGGCCTGAAGCCCAGCAAAGAGAGTGTTGTTATTGACCACAGAACCGGTAACAAATACGCCGATCCAGCCGATGACGGGTGAGAGCAGCGGGAAGATTGAACCGGCAGCGGCCAGAGCTAGCGCCAGAGCTGAGGACATGCCGCCAAAATTCATAACGTTTGCAACGGCCATGACCAGGCAGATCAAGAGGATGGGCTGCCAGAGCTGCTTCCAGGCTCCACCGAGCTCTTCAAAGGCCGCAGACCAGGAGATGTTGGAGAGAGCGATAGTAATCAGCGCTGCGATCAAGATAGCTGTGCCGGAAGCGCCCAGGAGGTTCCAGCTCCATACCGCCTTCATGGGGGTTTCTTGGGCCACGATGGGAGCGACTTGGGCGATCTGACCGTGGAGGGCAGGCATCTGAAGCGGGATAGTGGTGAAGTTCAGTGCGCCAGCTGCAGCATCCGCGGTCTTGGCCTTGACCAGCCCCTTGATGAGCGGGGTTGACCAGAGCAGAATCATCATCGAAAGAATGATGAAGGGGCTCCATGCCTTGACGATGCCAGAGAAGGTAAACCCGGTTGAGTTTTTCCCCAGTTCTTCAAGGCTCGGTGCGCCGGGTTCGCGGTAGATGTGGGCAGGTTGCCATTTCATCATGACCAGCGCCAGGACGACAAGGCCCAGCAGGTAGGGAATGATGTCAACGAGTTCAGGGCCCAGAAGCACCAGAACACCAGCCTGACTTGCAGAAACAAGCAGGCCAAGACCCAGGGCTACCAGACCGGTTTCTTTAAGGCCCCGCAAGCCATCCAGCACCATCACCAGCAGGAGGGGAATGAAGATGGTAATTACTTGAAGCACCCAGACCATCATGCCGTTCAGGTCAGCCTGCGGAACACCGGATACGGTGGAGCCGGTCAGAACCGGAATACCGATAGCTCCGTAGGCACCGGAAGCTACATTGGAGAGCAAGGCAACAAGACATGCCTTGACGGGGTCAAAGCCCAGGGTCACGAGCAGGGCTGCGCAGATAGCGATGGGGATGCCGAATCCGGCGGCGCCTTCTAAGAAGCCCCCAAAGCAGAAAGCGATCAGGAGGACCTGGATGCGCTGGTCAGCAGAGATAGCGGAGACTGAGCTACGAATGATTTCGAAGTTACCGGCGCGAACGGTAATGCGGTAGAGCCAGACTGCCATCAGAACGATCCAGCCGATGGGCCACATGCCGGAGAGGAAGCCGTAACCGATAGCGGAGATGGAGGCCGCAATAGGCATACCAAAAACTAGTACGGCCAGCGCCACAGCCGATGCCAGAGAAATCAGGGCCGCGTGAAGGCCCTTGAGCTTGAAGACGGTGAGTCCCAGTAGGAAAGCGAGAATAGGGACGGATGCTAGGAGTGCTGAGAGTGCTTGATTGTTCAGTGGGTCATAGACCTGCTGCCACATGTGTATGGTTCCTTAGGTACGGGGCCTAGCCCCATGGTTGGTTTTGTGTGCTTTTTGCACGATTCCTCTTCTAAATTACCACTTAATCAAACATAAAAATTACATAAACAATGTGTGGGCTCACAGCCGTCTTAGGGTCAATAAACACTAAAGTCTATGACTGAGCTCTATCCCCGAGCAGACATGACGCTGTTCGTTTATTGCCCCTTGTCAGAGCTGCTTTGGGGTCTTTATGTCACAGCAGAGGTAAGGTTTTTTCCCTTTACACCCTAAGTCAGTGGACTTGCTTACATTTTTTCGCTCAGGCCTACCCCTCTATGTTTCAGTAGCCCGCCAATGTTGCCTCAGCCACTCCTGGCTGGTTTTCAGGCAGCAGAAGTCCCTGCCCAAGGTCTATCAGTCCGGTGCATTGCTGAACAGACAGGAGCAACCTGGTCAATTGCTGAGTGGCACGTTCAGGATCACGAAAAACCTGATAGTTAAAATCTTTTAGAGGGGCATATATATTTACCCCTCTAAAAGACTTTATTATTACCACCATATACTAAGTTTGAACTCCAGCCCTTCTTCAGCCAGGATCTCCGCTAGTCTGATATATTCGCGGTCAATTTTTGCCCGAACTTTTGTGATGAAAATGTAAAATGACCGTTTTCATCTTCCTTAAATTCTTTTTCGAAGTTTTCAGCCCACTCAATACACTGCTGATATATTTTTCTAGGAATTTTATTTATATATTCTTCAAATTCCTCATAGTTCGAGAATCCGTTACTGTGGTATATAGGCTCATTGAATGGAAAATATGTATGGTAGAAACTGAACTCCGGCAGATATTTTCTTTCCATGATGAGTTAGCACCTATGGTTATTTGTTGGATAGGAGGTAATGACCTTTTTATTATTCATAGAAATCATGACAGTCGGGTTGATTGTCTTTTTCTTGACCGGCGCTCCGTTGATAACCTCATATACTTCTATTGGCCTAGTGTAGCAAGGTTTTTGGCTTGGTTTCCCTGCAGAGTAGGCGGGAGATTCTAAAGAGGCTTGGGTGGCTAAAACCATGTAATCATCCCAACAACCTTCGAACCCTCCCTGCTAACTTTCCCCTAGAGATTCACGCCTTTCCCTAACATATATATCCACTATCTGAATCGCCACAATATAGGTTTATTTCCCCATCATTCTTTGATTTAAAAGTTCTAATTTTTTGTCCCCAAAGCCAGCATTACACAGGCCGATAGTTACCGGATTTAGATATACAGTTACTCCATGATCTATATCCGTCGCTGTTTCTCTTAAAGATTCACCCGATACCACTGTTTACCTTCAGGGGCTTTCAATAAGAATCTGCTATCCGTCGCCGGGAGGTTGACGCTAGAAGCTCGTCTTCAGTCAATATTCTCTTCACTGGGATAAGCCGCAGGAGTCGCCCTCTCCGACCATCCCTGCAACAAGAATACCTGTAGCAATACCTGCTGAAATTTTCCTCAATATATACATAACTTCCTTTCCTTCTAGGACTCCCTTGCCCTAGCGATTGGCTGTGTAATCCATATCATAATAAGAGTAAATACAAGAATCAACTGAATACCTAATAATTTATTGCATCAAGGGAAGCCAGCCAACCTCAAGGCCCCTTATGAATGTCGAATCTCTGCCCTCAAGGCTCGGCCCATTCACCCCGTCAGGAATGGGGGGGCAATATCAGACAGGAGGTGACGCTAGAGCCGAACTAGGGTTCGCCGGGGTTCAGAGGCCTCCACGACCATGTCATCAAGAGTTCGCGCCAGACTTGTCGCTCGGATCCCCGGTCTAAAAACGGTGCTGTCAGTGGGCAGGTGCAGCTCACCGTGATGGACGGTAAAGTCCCGCACCCGGGTGCGGTAGGGGCTGTAGATGTGCACGCTTGCTGGGATACTAGCCAGAGGCAGTCCGTGGAGTAAAGCCGCAGTCTCGTGGCTGAAAATTATCCCCTGGTTCTGTAGGGCCAGAGCAAGCACTCGGGCCAGGTAGCCTTGCTCACCGGTGAGTTCCTCCCAGTTGCGCCGGTGCATGTAAGTGCCCCGGGTTACCCGGCTATAGCACCCCCGTGCAATGGCTCTTTCCAGCTGGTAGCGGCTACTATAGCGGGCGCTCAGTTCACGAATGGTCAGTAGTTTCTGGGCGAGAGTTTCTAGCTGTGTCATGGCATCAAGCTAGCAAGAGCCGCTATCACTGATCGCTTCATCTATGCCTGTGGATTGGGGGAGGCAGGCTTCTACCCCTCGATTCCCTAGAAAGATAGGGGGACGCCTGAGAAGAAGGCATCCGTAAGTGGTGAAGAAGGTGGGCTCTGTGACCTAGCAGTCCACAGCCAAAGAATGTGATGGGTTTTTGGTGGAAGATGGCACATACAGGGCGCATGGCTTGAAAAGTAGGCACAAAAAAGCCCCGGTTACTAGGTGTTTACCCTAGTAACCGGGGCTTTGTCTGTCGGGTTGACAGGATTTGAACCTGCGACCCCTTGACCCCCAGTCAAGTGCGCTACCAAGCTGCGCCACAACCCGATTGTCTCTGGTGAATCTTTCGATTCTCCCGAGCACTCAGATAACTATACACAAGATTATTTATCAGCGCAAAATCGAAGAAGCTCTTTGTGCCCATATTTTCGGTGTTCTACATCACCCCAGGTTCTGCTGGTGCTTGCTACCGGTCAGCGACCGTGCCCATAGCATGTAGCTTCATATACCAGGCGACCAGAAACTAAGCGCAAGAGCCCTAAGACTTTGCCTGCCTCTCCCCCGCACACAAGGACGCCGGTGGCTGGAACCGCTGGCGGCCAGCTACCGGCATCCTTGCATATAGACCAGGGAGGGCTCCCTCCCTAGCGGCGGCTCCCCTTAGCGGACTTACCGCTCTGGCGCTCCCCTAGACTGCGACGCTCACGCACACGCATGGTGATATCAATCGGTGTACCGGTGAAATCAAAGGTCTCGCGCAGACGGCGAACAATGAAACGGCGGTAGCCCGGGTCCAAGAAACCCGTGGTAAAGAGCACGAACTTGGGCGGGCGGGACGATACCTGGGTGCCGAAGAGAATGCGGGGCTGCTTACCGCCACGCAGAGGGTGCGGGTGGGCCGCAACAATCTCGCCCAGGAAGGCGTTGAGCTTACCGGTGGGAATACGGGAGTCCCAGGACTCCAATGAGCGCTCCAGGGCTGGCACCAGCTTGTCCTTATGCCAACCGGTCCTGGCGGAGATATTCACGCGCGGTGCCCAAGTCACGTGGGCTAGGTCGCGGTCAATTTCGCGCTCCAGCATTTCCCGGCGGTCCTCATCGAGAGTGTCCCACTTGTTGAAGGCCAGCACCATAGCGCGACCAGCATCAACGGCCATCTGGATAATACGGACGTCCTGTTCCGAGATAGGTTCTGAGACATCGAGCAGGACAACAGCAACCTCAGCGCGCTCAATAGCGGTCTGGGTGCGCAGGGATGCGTAGAAGTCAGCCCCCTTAGCCATGTGGACGCGGCGGCGAATACCGGCGGTATCCACAAAGCGCCAGGGGCGGCCACCTAGCTCAACGATTTCGTCAACAGGATCTCGGGTGGTACCGGCCAGGTCGTTAACCACGGCACGTTCCTCGCCAGCCAGCTTATTCAACAGGGAGGACTTGCCCACATTGGGTCGGCCGATCAGTGCAATACGTCGAGGGCCCCCCAGAGCTTCAGGCTCAGCGTACTGAGAATGCTCGGGCATGACCTCAAGCAGGGCATCCAGCAGGTCAGCTAGACCGCGCCCGTGCAAGCCAGAAACGGGATAGGGCTGGCCCATGCCCAGCGACCAGAGGTTGTGCACGTCGGGTTCCTGGTGGGCGTCGTCAATCTTGTTGGCAATCAGCAGAATGGGCTTATCCACGCGGCGGAGCATACGAACAATAGCTTCGTCGGTAGCTGAGATGCCGACCAGGGCATCAAGAACCAGCAGAACAACGTCAGCGTGAGCCACAGCGATTTCGGCCTGAGCCGCAACCTGAGCGTCAATGCCCTGAGCATCAGCTTCCCAACCACCGGTATCAACCAGAGTGAAGTCCTTACCGGACCATTCAGCCTTGTAGGAGACCCGGTCACGGGTTACGCCGGGCTTGTCCTCAACAACAGCTTCTCGGCGGCCCAGAATACGGTTGATAATGGTGGATTTGCCGACGTTGGGGCGGCCCACGATAGCTACGACGGGGTCAGCCTCACGGTCCTCGTCTTCATCGGCGTCAAAGCCCCAGGAGGCCAGCAGCTCCCGGTCTTCTTCATCCAGTGCGTAGTCTTCAAGACCGGCGAGCAGCGCTTCAGCGCGCTGGTTGGCGGTTTCATCGTCAATCTCAGCCAGGCGGTCTGATACATCATCAGCGCCGCCGGCTAGGAATTTAACCTCATAGTCGTCTTGGGGTGCGAGTTCTTCGCTCATAGGCGATACCTCCTGTGGTGGTTTCCGGCTAGCGCCGGTGCATTGGTTGATAAGTCTAGTTGATGGAGTGGCAGTAGCCAGTGGTTTAGCGGCCTAGTTGCTGGTCAACTGCGGAAATAACGGCAGCAACAGTCTCTTCAAAGTTCAGCTCGGAGGAATCCACCAGGGTGACGCCGGCAGCTGCCTGGGTAAAGCTGGTGACCTGTGCGTCCTTTGCGTCACGGGCCGAGACCTGTGCGGCTAATTGTTCTTTATTTTGGGTACCGCCAAGCTGAAGGCCCCGGCGGGCCAAACGAACTTCTTCGCTAGCGGTCAGCAGGATTCGAGCATGGGCGTCGGGAGCAACAACGGTGGTGATGTCACGGCCTTCTGCGACCATGCCAGCCGGTGCCTGGGCAATAAAACTTCGTTGCAGGTCAATCAGAATTTGGCGTACGTCCCGGTTTGAGGCAACGGCAGAAACCGCCTCGGAGATTCGTGGTTCACGGATAGCATCGCGTACATCAACACCAGCGACCTGGATCACTTCCTGATCGGGGCTGGTGCCCTGAAGGTAGGGGAAGGCACGGGCGGCAGCCACCAGGGCATCCGCATCTGAGGTGTCAACCTGCTGATCCAGGCAGTACCAGGTCAGGGCGCGGTACATGGCTCCGGTGTCAAGGTAGTCCAGGCCGTAGTGGCGGGCCACCGCCTTAGACACCGAAGATTTACCGGAGCCGGAAGGGCCGTCAATAGCAATAACGAGCTTCTCAGTCATGTGTTCTCCTTTATGTGACGACTTTCCAGCCGCGGCTGGTGAGGTCTTCAATCAGTTTTTCGTGTTCGTTGGGGTTGACCGATAGCTCAGCCATACCCACCTGAGCGCCGGGTGAATGTTCCAATCTGAGGTCTTCCAGGTTGACACCCAGTTCCCCGATCTCAGCCAGTAGCCGGGCAAGGGTACCTGGGGTGTCATCTACCAGCACGGTGAGCTGGGCAAAAGCGCCGGGTGATCCCCCGTGCTTACCCGGAATACGGGCAACGCCGTGGTTGCCTTCGCTGATCAGCTGGGCAATATCGAGGCGTGAGCCTGGCTCGGTGGGAGCTTCAAGAGTGGCAATCAGTCGCTCCAGGTCTTCTCGCACACCGTAGAGGCTCTGGACGACAGGTTGGGCGTTGGCCGCAAGAATCTGCACCCACAGGCCGGGATCGGAGGCCGCAATACGGGTGGTGTCCCTCAGGCCTTGACCAGCCAGCCCCAGGGCGTAGAGCGGGGTATCTTGTAAGCGGGAAGCTAGCAGTGAGGACATCACCTGGGGCACATGTGAAATGAGGGCGACGGTTTGGTCATGTTCTACCACGTCAAGATGGGTAATGGTAGAGCCCAGCTCGGTTGCCACCTGCTGGGCAAGCTTGACCAGTTCGGGGCGCACCAGCGGGTGCTCGCACAGAACCCAGGGGCGGGCAGAGAACAGCTCGCCACGGGCGGCCACCGGGCCGGACTTTTCACGCCCAGCCATGGGGTGAGTGCCCAGGTAACGGCTAGAATCGGCCTTAGATGCCAGGACCCGGTCCAAGATTTCAGACTTCACCGAGGCAATATCGATGACGAAAGCCTTGGGATAACGGTTCAGCGCAGAGATGACCAGTTCTGCGGTCACGTCCGGGGGCGCGGCCACCACCACCAGTTGGGGTTCAAGGTCAGAGCCACTCCCCCGCTCTTGCCCTTCCAAGGAACGCAGGGAGAGCCCCGCTCCGATATCCTCGGCTACGGCTTCGGTTGTCGGCGAAATATCGCTGAGGTAGACCGTGTAGCCCTTCAGTCGCAGGCCCAAACCCACTGAGGCTCCCAGCAGACCGGTGCCGATGACCAGCACCGGCCCGTGCAGGTGAGAGTCAAAGCTACTCATTACATACCTACCGAAGCCAGCAGTTTGCCGATTTCAACCTTGGAGAGGTTGCGGACGGTACCTTGCTTCTGCGAGCCGATGTGGATAGGTCCCATTTCTACGCGCACCAGCTTCTCCACGGGGTAGCCCACCTGCTCGAACATGCGGCGGATAATACGGTTTTTACCGGAGTGAATGGTAACTTCCACCAGAACGTGTCCGGGGGTTGAGTCCACCAGCTTGAACTCGTCCACGCGGGTCACACCATCTTCAAGACGCAGACCCTTCTTCATGGCCGCACCGATACCGGGTTCCATGGGGCCCGGCACCTGAACCAGGTAGGTCTTGGGAACCTCGTAGGAGGGGTGGGTCAGCCGGTTAGCCAGTTCACCGTCGTTGGTCAGCAAGAGCAGGCCCTCGGTTTCAACGTCCAGGCGGCCCACGTGGAAGACGCGTTCGGTCATGGAGGAACGCAAGAAGTTGCTGATGTTGGGGCGACCATCGGGATCATCCATAGCGGAGACGACGCCGGAGGGCTTATTTAGCACCATGTAGACCAGCTTGTCGTTGGTCTGGATTGTCATACCGTCAACCTGAATGGTCACAGCATCGGGGTTAACACGAACGCCCAGCTCGGTCACCGGTATATCGTCAACGGTGACGCGGCCTTCTTCAATCATTTCTTCGCACACGCGGCGGGAAGCGACACCGGCCTGAGCCATGACCTTTTGCAGGCGTACGCCCTCGTGGTCGTAGAAGGGGTAGTGATCTACGGGTGCGTTCTTGGGGCGACGGGGGCGGTGGGGGCCAAAGTTTTTGGTGCCACGATTAGCCGGGCGGAATTCGCCCATTTCCTTGGCGAAGGGGGTACCTGAACGGAACTTGGGGCCTTTGCCGGTTCCTGCCTTGCGGGGGCCACCGGGCGCACCGGGCTTAGCGCCACGGGCGTTCTTAGCACCAAAGCCTTTTTTACCGACTGCCTTGCCTTTACCTGTACCCGGGCGGCCCGCGCCGGGGCGAGCGCCTCGTGAATTTGAGTTACCACGTGATGAATTATGTCCGTATGCCATCGTCTTGTATCTTCTTTCTGTCGTGTTCTGTCTTCGCCGTTTTAGCCGGCGTTTAGGTCAATGTTATGGTGGTCGTTTACCTCTGCCGGGTCCGGCAGATAGGGGGCTAGAGCCGGGAGCTCATCGAGCGAGTTCAGCCCCAGTTTTTCAAGCAGGGTGTTGGTGGTGATGTACTGGGTAGCTCCGGTTTCGTCGGGTACTGTTTCGGCGATTAGGCCGCGGTGGAGCAGGTTGCGCACCGCCGCATCGACCGATACCCCTCGTACCTGAGCAAGATAGGAGCGGGTTGCCGGTTGCTGGTAGGCAATCACAGCTAGGGTCTCTAGGGCCGCCCTGGTGAGTTTGGTGCTCTGGGCACCCACCACGAAGCGCCCCACCCAGGGGGAAAAGTCCTGCCGGGAGTAGAGCCGCCAGCCCCCACCCACCTGGCGCAGCTCAAAGCCGCGTGGCTCGTGGACGGTTGTCCCATCGTCGTAACCCTTGTATTCGCGGTCCAGCTCATCGAGGGCTGTTTCCACGGCTCGTTCGGAGACGATCAGTGCGGCGGAAAACTCTCGCACGCTCACCGGCACATCGGCGACCGCCAAAATCGCTTCGATAGCCGCTTTGATGCCTCCGGGTTGGAGTTCCACCCGTGAGAAACCATCGGACGAAGCAGCCAGGACGGGTTCTTGCCGGTTTTTCCTTCTAGGGCTTGGGCTAGCTGTCTGCGGCGGTAAGGCTTCTTGGTCTTGGGGGGCTTCGGGGGTGGGAGTTTCCTTCCCTTGGACCTTATCCGCATCTGTTGTACCCTCGGCAGACTCGGGTGTGCTCTCCCCCGGGTCAAAGCTCCACGAGCCTGAGGTCAGGAGCCTCAGGTCATCATCGGTAAAGTCTGCACTACCCACGGTCTAACTCCTTCCCGTCAGCTGTTTGGCTACCACATTCTGTAACGGCTAATTCTGTGCTGTCATTCTCTGTGCCGTCATTTTCTGTGCTCTCATTCTCTGTGCCGTGGTTTTCAGCACTGTCATTTTCTGGCTGGAGTTCCAGATATATAGGCCCCAGTGTTTCGGTCTGCTCTACCTGTAGCATCCCCTCCTTGTAGAGCTCCAGCACCGCAAGAAAACGCACCACCACAATCTCTACAGATGCGGTATCACGGCACAGGTCAGTAAAGCTGATAGCTCCACCGGCTTGCCCCAGCCGCTCCAGAATCAGCGCTTCTTCCGCCGCAATAGTTGTTGCGGGCCGGTAGATATGATCGGTCTGTACCGTCTCCGGGAGCGGTTCTTGTTCTTGCCCCTTATCCAGCCGTAGGGCGCCGGCCGCAATACGGGCAAACTCCTCAGGGGTCAGGTCAAAAACAAGCTCCGGCAGTACCTTGGAGAACTTGGGTTCAAGGGTCACGGTACGGGCAAAACGCTGGGCTTCACCCGAGAATTTTTCATCGAGCACCGCGGCTACCTCGCGGTAGGCGCGGTACTGAAGTAGACGAGCAAAGAGGAGGTCGCGGGCTTCTAAGAGTTCCGGGCTGGCCGCGAGCACGCGTTCGGGCTGCGGGAGTAACCGGGCTGTTTTAAGTTCAAGCAGGGTTGCCGCTGTTACCAAGAATTCACTGGCGGTATTAAGGGCAGCGTCACTGCCACTCTCAAAAGCGCTGTGAATGTAGTTGAGAAATTCGTCGGTGACCCGAGCTAGAGCGATGTCGGTAATATCCAGCTTGCGCCGGGAGATCAGGGTGAGTAGAAGGTCAAAAGGTCCTTCAAAGTTGCTCAGAGCCAGGGTAAAGGGCTCGGGGGGCCGAACCTGCGCAGGAGCGCTAGGGGCCTCTTGTGTCGGTACCATCACGGCAGCGATTCTCCATCCTTGGGGTCAAACCAGGTGCGCTCTCAGCCCTGTGCGGGGTAGGGGCACTCTTTCCATTGTCCCCTGCATGTTCCCGGCTTTCAAGGCCAGAGGGCAGAAAGTAGCCAAGGGCATAGAGAACGGGGCAGGTAGGGCTCATCGCCTAGCTTGTACCTACCCCGTTCTGTCCGCAGGTAACTCTGGTTAGGGTGCGCCGCCGCGGCTGATGAGCTCACGGGCAAGCTGACGGTAGGCCTCAGCGCCGGGGTGATTCGATGCGTAGGACAGAATAGGCTCAGCCGAAACGGTCGCATCGGGGAACTTAACGGTGCGCTTGATAACCGTATCAAAGACCCTATCGCCAAAGGCATCGATAATACGCGCCAGCACTTCTTTAGAGTGCAGGGTACGGGAATCGAACATGGTGGCTAGGACGCCATCAATTTCGAGCTTGGGGTTCAGGCGATCCTGAACCTTCTCAATCGAATCCACCAGCAGGGCCACCGCACGCAGGGCAAAGAACTCACAAATCAGAGGAATAATCACACCGTGGCTTGCGGTCAGGGCGTTGACGGTGAGCAGACCCAGCGATGGTTGGCAGTCAATAAGAATGACGTCGTAGTCCTTCTCGACCTTGCGCAGTGCGCTGGCCAGTACCTGTTCACGAGCTACTTCGTTAACCAGCTGGACTTCTGCGGCTGAGAGGTCGATGTTAGCCGGTAGCAGGTCGATGTTCTCAAAGTCGGTGCTCTGGATAACGTCGCGAATCTCAACCTTACGGTCCATCATGACGTTGTATACGGTCAGGTCTAGCTCGTGGGGGTTAGCCCCAAAGCCCGCTGAAAGTGCTCCCTGCGGGTCAAAATCAACCAGCAGAACCTTGCGCCCTGCCTCGGCCAGGGCGGCGCCCAGGTTAATGGTGGAGGTAGTTTTACCCACACCACCCTTCTGGTTCACCATGGAGATAATACGGGCAGGCCCGTGGCTCGTCAGGGGCGCGGGATCCGGGTAGATGCGCAGGGGTCGGCCTGTGGGGCCAAGCTGCTCAGCTCCTGTTTCAGTCACTGTACGTCACCTTTTGCAGTTCGGTTATAAAAGACTTTTACCTAACAGTCTACTGGCTCAAAGGAGGGCAAGCACACACGGGGGCCTCTTCCTCCACACCAAAAGGGGGAACAGCGCCCCAGGGGGGCTGATAAATAAGGTTCTTTGGTCCTGGCTCCGCACAAAAAAGGGGGGTGCCCCCAACCGCCCGTATCAGGAGGCAGTCAGGAGCACCCCGGGCTGGGCTTAGCCCTTGATGATCTTGGCTATATCGTCAAGTACGCCCATGTCTTCAATGGTTGAGGGCACCTTGTATTCCTCACCATCGGCAATTTGGCGCATGGTCTTTCTCAGAATCTTGCCGGAGCGGGTCTTAGGCAGACCCTCAACGATTTTGACGTCCTTGAAGTCAGCAACAGCGCCGATGTTTTCCCGCACGCTCGCAATCAGCTGGGCAGCCAGCTCTTCTTCGGTAATATCCACCCCGGCTTTGAGAACCACGTACCCAGCGGGTCGCTGGCCTTTGAGTGGGTCAGCAATACCGATAACGGCGCACTCGGCTACTGCTGAGTGCCCGGCAAGAACCTGTTCCATGGCACCGGTGGAGAGCCTGTGCCCCGAAACATTGATCACGTCGTCGGTTCTACCCATGACAAACACGTAGCCATCTGGGTCAACATAGCCGGAGTCACCGGTGGCGTAGTAGCCTTCGAAGGCTTCGAGGTAGGAGGCGATGTAGCGGTCATCATCGCCCCACAGGGTGGGCAAGGTGCCGGGTGGGAGCGGTAGCTTAATAGCCAGGTTGCCTTCCTCCTCCGGCCCAACCGGCTCGCCCATGGGATCGAGCACCTGCAGGTTATAGCCGGGCGAGGGCACCGAGGGGGAACCGGGCTTGAGTGGGAGCGCTTCAAGCCCGCGCGGATTAGCCGCAATCGCCCAGCCGGTTTCGGTCTGCCACCAGTTATCAATCACGGGGACACCCAGTTTCTCGGTAGCCCAGTGGTAGGTTTCAGGGTCAAGCCTTTCGCCAGCCACAAACAGAAGCTCAAGGGAGGAAATATCGTAGGATCCCAGTAGCTCTGCTTCGGGGTCAGCTTTGCGGATAGCCCTCAGTGCGGTGGGCGCGGTGAAGAGTGACTTTACCCCGGCATCCTGAATAACTCGCCAGAAGGCACCGGCGTCAGGGGTACCCACAGGCTTGCCTTCATAAAGCACGGTTGTTGCACCGGCCAGCAGAGGCCCATAGACGATGTAGGAGTGGCCCACAACCCAGCCAACGTCCGAGGCGCACCACATGACCTCTTGCTTGCCAACGTCGTAGATATTCTTCATGGTCCAGGTCAGGGCAACGGCGTGGCCGCCGTTATCGCGCACTACGCCCTTGGGAGAGCCGGTCGTTCCCGAGGTGTAAAGGATGTACAGGGGGTCAGTTGCAGTGACGGGTACCGGCCCATGCGGGCTAGCCTGGTCTGTAGCCTTTCCCCAGTCCTGCCAGGTCACGTCCGTGCCTTGCTTCTGGGCGCGTGCTGCGGCATCGTCTACCGAATGTTCAAAGCCTTCGCGGGCAAAGACAAAGACCGTGTGAGGCTTAGCTTCTGCTAGTTCCAGTGCTTTTTCAACTGCCGGGATGTATTCAATGTGACGGCGGGGTTCAATGCCGCCGGATGCGGTAAGTACCACGCCGGGTTGACAGTCATTGATACGACTGGCTAGTTCGTTGGGAGCAAAGCCACCAAAGACCACGGAGTGCACAGCGCCCAGCCGTGCCACAGCCAGCATGGCCACAGCAGCTTGCGGAATCATGGGCATGTAAATGAGGACACGGTCCCCTTGAGCTACTCCAGCCGATGCGAGCGATCCCGCCAGCTGTTCGACCTGCTCTTTGAGCTCGGCGTAAGTGATCTGTTGGCGGGTACCCAGCATGGCTGAGTCGTAGATAATAGCGGTTTGGTCACCCTTGCCCGCTTGGACATGCCTGTCTACAGCGTTGTAGCAGGTGTTGAGTTGCCCATCGGGGAACCAGCGGTAGATAGGTTCAGCTGAGCTATCCAGGGCTGTGTGCGGAGGCCTATCCCAGTGGATGGCTTGCGCTTGGGTTAACCAGAAGCCCTCTGGGTTGTCGATACTGTCGCGGTAGGTTTCACTGTAGGTTGTCACCAGGGGCACTCCTTCAGGACTGTGGGACTGTTTGTTGTGGAGGTAAGTGACTCCAACCTAGTGCTGAGGGTCACACTTAAGCAAGAGTTTGTATACAAAAAATTGCCCTAGACCCAAAAATGACACAAATATTTCGCCATAAACCATATTTTTCAAACTTTATGTATACAAAATCCCCGGCGGTGTTTTAGAGTAATCCCATCTGCACACCAGTGCTAGAAGTCATAGTTGAGCTGGAGAGGTAGCCATGAAAGCAGGCGAGCTTGCCTATCAAAGTTTGCGTAGCAACATCATGGAGGGAATGCTGGCCCCCGGCTCTGTGATTGCTGAAGTCGAGCAGTCTGAACGGCTGGGAGTCTCACGCACCCCTGTCCGGGAAGCAATTTCCCGGCTCCTTGCTGAGGGGTTAGCTGAACCGGCCCCTGGGCGGGGCGTAATTGTTGCCCCGATTTCTCTGGCCAATGTCTACTCCCTCTTTGAATTGCGGACCAGCTTGGACTGTACTGCAGCAGCCCTAGCCGCCCGCCGCGGTAACCCTCTAACTTTCCGTCAGCTTGCCAGCGCCTTTGAGCAAGCTGCCCTTGAGCTACACCAAGGCAGTAGCCAGCTGGCCGAATACTATGCACTCGTTGATGAGCTTGACAGCGCAATCGACAGGGCTGCGGATAACCGCTACCTGCACCAGGCCCAAGCCTCCCTGCGAACCCAGCTGACCCGCATCCGCAAGCTCTCCAAGGCCAACCCTATTCGGCTGGCCCAAGCAGCTGAGGAACACGCGCAGATAGCCCGGTGCATCGCCTCAGGAGATCAGCAGTTAGCCGAGGCCGCCGTCCGGCTCCACCTGGCCAAGGCTCTCTATGCCATTGAGGAGGCGGCAAACTCACAAAACCAACAGATCCAGTTCGAGCAGTCCCCGCCTCAGCCTTCGACTATCACCGCAGGATCAGCCACCACAGCCTAAAACCAAGTAACCCACTGTTGTTGAAAGGATCATTCCATGACCGTTACACACGAAGTTCGTGTCTACCGTTCCGATGAGAACCTACCCCGCGAGGACCAGCTAGCCTATAAGCTCGCCCAGCTAGCAACCGACCCTGTTGAGGTGCTCCCCGAGGTTGAAGAGATGGTCATTAACCGCATCATCGATAATGCATCGGTGGCTATCGCTTCGCTCAATCGCGGCCCCATTATCTCTGCCCGCGACCAGGCGCTCACTCACGCCCACTCCCCCAACGGTAGCGGCGCGACAATTTTTGGTGTCCCCGCCACGACCAAGGTTTCCCCCGAGTGGGCAGCCTGGGCCAACGGTGTTGCCGTGCGCGAGCTGGACTACCACGATACTTTCCTGGCTGCTGAGTATTCCCACCCCGGCGACAACATTCCGCCCATACTGGCTGTTGCCCAGCACACCGGTCGCAGCGGGTACGACCTTATTCGTGGCATCGCTACCGGCTACGAAGTTCAGGTAGACCTGGTCAAAGCAATCTGCCTGCACAAGCACAAGATTGACCACGTTGCCCACATCGGCCCCTCCGCTGCCGCAGGAATCGGTACCCTTCTGGGGCTGGATACCGAGACTATCTTCCAGGCCATTGGCCAGGGTTTGCACACCACCACCGCTACCCGCCAGTCACGTAAGGGCGAGATTTCTACCTGGAAAGCCCACGCTCCTGCTTTCGCCGGAAAAATGGCTGTTGAAGCTGTTGACCGTGCCATGCGCGGGCAGACCTCACCGGTTCCCATTTACGAGGGTGAAGACGGCGTGATTGCCTGGATGCTAGATGGCCCCGATGCCCGTTACCAGGTTCCGCTCCCCGCACCCGGTGAGCCCAAGCGCGCTATCTTGGATACCTACACCAAGGAACACTCCGCCGAGTACCAGGCCCAGGCCTGGATCGATTTGGCTCGCAAGCTCCACAAGGAACACCCGGAACTTACCGACCCGCAAAATGTTGAGTCCATTGTTCTGCATACCTCACACCACACCCACTACGTCATTGGCTCAGGCGCTAACGACCCGCAGAAGTACGACCCCAGCGCAACCCGCGAAACCCTTGACCATTCGATTCCCTACATCTTTACCGTCATGCTCCAGGACGGCCAATGGGATCACCTAGCCTCCTACGCCCCCGAACGGGCCCAGCGCCCCGACACCGTAGAGCTCTGGCACAAGGTCACCACCGCAGAAGATGCTGAGTGGACCCGCCGCTACCACTCCAAGGACTCGGCAGAAAAGGCCTTTGGCGGGCGTGCAGAAATCAAGCTAACCAACGGTGAAACCCTGATTGAGGAAATCGCGGTAGCCGACGCTCACCCGCTCGGGGCCCGCCCCTTCGCTCGCGCCGACTATATCAAGAAGTTCCGCACCCTAGCCGCAGGTCAAGTCTCTGAGGAGGAGCAGGACCGCTTTCTCACCGCCGTAGAAAACCTGGCCCAGCTAGGTGCCGGTGAACTTGATGCCCTCAACATCACCGCCTCCCTTGACCTTCAAACCGGAGCGAAAGGTATCTTCTAATGCTTTACTCATCGAAAACCGCCACTCAAAAACGCCAGGATTTGCGCGCCATGCTGGCAAGCAACCAGATTCGCCAGTTCCCGGGAACCTACACCCCTCTCTCAGCCCGCCTGATTGAAGAGAAGAACTTTGACGGCATCTACATCTCCGGTGCAGTGCTGGCCAATGAGCTAGGTTTTCCCGACGTCGGGCTGACCACTCTAACCGAGGTCGCTCAGAGGGCCGGGCAGATTGCCCGCGTCACCAACCTACCGGCTATCGTCGATGCTGACACCGGTTTTGGCGAACCCATGAACGTGGCCCGAACTATCCAAGAGTTCGAGGAACACGGGCTGGCCGGTTGCCATATTGAGGATCAGTTCAACCCCAAGCGGTGCGGCCACCTGGATAACAAGAACATGGTTGACCTGGAAACCGCGACCAAGCGAATCCGGGCGGCAGCCGAAGCCCGCAGGGACGAGAACTTCCTGATTATGGCCCGGACCGACCTGCGTGGCACCTCTTCACTGGCAGAGACCATCGACCGCATCAAGGCCCTGGTCGATGCCGGCGCCGATGCAATCTTCCCCGAGGCCATGAAGAACCTGGACGAGTTCAAGGCTGTCTGCGATGCCGTCCAGGTGCCGGTCTTGGCCAATATGACCGAGTTCGGGAAGAGCCAGCTCTACACCAAAGACCAGCTTGCTCAAGCCGGTATTTCTCTCATTATCTACCCGGTTACTCTGCTCCGCTCCTCACTGGGGGCCATGGAACGGGTACTGGAAACCATCGAATCCGATGGAACCCAAGAAGCCGCTGTAGACCAGATGCTCACCCGTTCGCGTCTCTACGAACTGGTCGATTACGAAGGCTACAACCACTTTGACACCGGCATCTTCAATTTCGAGGTACCCGGAAAATTTGGGGAATCAACGAACTAACCCCGCCTCAGGGCAGGGGCCGGGTAGTTTTTGCTCGGCCCCTACCCAGACCAAACATAGTTCGGGTGCATCGTTTCACCCCATCACAAGGAGATACACCATGACTGACAAAGACGTCGCTAAGGGGCTTGCCGGTGTTGTTGCCGACTACACCGCGATCTCAAAGGTCAATGCCCAAACCAACTCCCTGCTCTATCGCGGCTACCCCGTCCAGGAACTTGCTGCTCTTCCTTTTGAGCAGGTAGCCCTGCTCCTCTGGAACGGCGAGCTACCCACCGATGAACAGCTTGCAGAGTTCACCGCTTTTGAACGCTCCCACCGAGCACTGCCACCGGCCCTCAAAGCTGTTATCGATGCTCTGCCTCTGGACTGTCACCCCATGGACGTGTGCCGCACAGCCGTCTCTTTCCTGGGGGCCTGCCACCCGGAGAGCGAAGATTCAGCCCCTGAGGCTGAGCTGGGCAAAGCCTGGGAGCTTTTTGCGGTCATGCCCGCTGTGGTCTGCTACGACCAGCGCCGCCGACGAGGTCAGGAACTCCTTGAGCCCCGCGATGATCTGGACTACTGCGATAATTTCCTCTACATGGCCTTTGGCCAGGTCCCGGCCCCCGAAGTCAAAACCGCCTTCAACGTCTCGATGGTCATGTACGCCGAGCACTCTTTCAACGCTTCCACCTTCACAGCCCGCGTGATTACATCGTCCCTGTCTGATCTGCACTCAGCTGTCACCGGCGCAATCGGAGCCCTCAAGGGTCCCCTGCACGGCGGCGCTAACGAGGCAGTTCAGCACACCTTCGATGAAATCGGTGTCATTGCTGGCGAGTCCCAGGCCGCTGCCAAGGCACGTGCTAAGGAATGGATGGAGGCCGCTCTGGCCCAGAAAAAGAAGATTATGGGCTTTGGCCACCGCGTCTACAAGAACGGAGATTCCCGCGTACCCACCATGCAGAAATCGTTCTTTGACATGGTGCAGTACTATGACCGCTCAGATGTCATTGGCCTCTACCAGGGCCTGGCAGAAGCAATGGACGAGGCAAAGGGGATCAAGCCCAATCTGGACTACCCCGCTGGGCCTACCTACCATCTGATGGGCTTTGATACCCCCACCTTTACCCCCATCTTTGTGGCCTCCCGACTGACCGGGTGGACCGCCCACATTCTGGAGCAGCGAGCCGCTAACTCACTGATTAGGCCGCTCTCAGCCTACCGGGGTGTCGATGAGCGCCACCTCTAAACCCGCACCATAGCCCGCCGACCTGCCCGGGAGCTAGTTATAGCGCCCGGGGCAGGTGCCTTTTATCGGGCACGCGGGTGACTGGCGGCAAAAACTTCACGCAGGGTATCTGCGGTGACCTTGGTGTAGACCTGGGTGGTGGTCACGGAGGCATGCCCCAGAAGCTCTTGTACCACCCTGATATCTGCCCCGCCTTCAAGCAGGTGAGTGGCAAATGAGTGCCGCAGGGTGTGCGGTGAAATCTCGGCCCGAATTTTTACTCTTTGGGCGTGCTTCTTGAGGACCAGGTAGGCCCCCTGCCGGGTTATCCGCGCGCCGTCCCGCCCATTCAGGAACAGGGCAGGGGCGCCCTTACCCTTAGCAGCCAGGGCGGGTCTGCCGCGCACCAGGTAGTCTTCAATGGCTCTGCTTGCATAAGAGCCCACCGGCACCACCCGTTCTTTACTGCCCTTACCAAACAGGCGCACCACAGCGGGCAGGGCTGAGTCTGACTGGTTTCGGTCTATCACAACATCATCGAGGTCCACGTTGATGGCTTCGCTAATGCGGGCCCCGGTGGAGTAGAGAAACTCCAGGAGTGCCCTATCCCGTAGCCCCGCAGGCGTGGCCGGGTCAGGGCTTTCCAGTAAACGTGTAATGTCGCTCAGCGGTACCGCTTTGGGGAGCCGGGCACCCGGTGTGGGTGGCCGCACGGTAGAGGCAGCGTTAGTGGCTGTCATGGCCTCAAGCAACCAAAATTTGTGAGCGCCTCTGACAGCACTAATCACCCGGGCGATAGACCTCTGGGATAGCGGATTCCCGCCCCCAGCAGGTGGAGTGGCACAATCAGCGACAAAGTCACGCACGTGCTTTTTGGTGATGTTCTTGGGGTCGATAATTCCGACGCTATCAAGGTAAACACTGTAGCGGATTAGGTCTCGCCGGTAGGAGGCCAGCGTGTTGGCGGCCAGGCCACGCTCAATGGCCAGGTGGTTGAGGTAGGCCTCCACCGCCTGGTCGAGTGGGGTCAGCGCTTCTGGCTCCTTGCGCGTTCTTCCCCCCAGGTTGCGGGGTTGCTCCATGCCTAGAGGCCCTCTGCCGGTCGGATCTCACCGCGATAGTTAGGCTCGCGCAGGGCTGGGTGGGCGGTGAAAGGAGCATCGGTGGAGTATAGGGTTTCAAAGTTCCGCCGGGCCGCTGCATCCAGCGCCAGGATAGCATTAGTTGAGGCCGCGTTGTGGATACGTCCGGCGAGGACAGCCTCCACGGCTTGGTCCAGAGGCACCCAGCGCAGCACGATTTCTGACTCCTCGTGGACGCGGTCTTCGCGCTCTTCGGCGGGAATCTGACTCAGGTTCCGGGCCAGGTAGATGCGGCAGGTCTCCCCCATACCCCCGGGCGAGTTGTAGAACTCCATGAGGGTGTCCCACCGTTCAGCACGAAGGTCTGTTTCTTCAGCCAACTCACGGGCGGCGGCTTCAAGCGGTGGCTCACCGTCAATATCGAGCAGGCCCGCCGGGATTTCCCACAGGTTAGCCCTCACGGGGTGACGGTACTGGTTAATGAGGAGCACTTCCTTAAGGTCATTGAGTGCAATCACAGCCACCGCCCCGGGGTGGAGCAAGAAGTCCCGTTCAAAGGGAGTATCGCCAGGAGTCAGTGCAATTCCTTCGCGTACAACATCCCAGACATACCCCTCAAATTTGGTCGTACGACTGGTGACATAACGGGGGTTAGCAATATCCGCAATGCCCTCCTGCCCGGCTGCGAGCGCAGCGGCATCGATCCGGTCAGCTGTTCCGATGTCATAGTTAAGGTTCTTTTGCATGGGTCTGCCCTTCTGCCGTGTTCAACCCGTTTTGTTCTCTTCAACCCTACCCGGTCGGTGGCACCGACCCAAGGGCGGGTCCAGCTGGGTTCTTTTGAAAGCAGTCCCTGGTAGCGGGATATGTTCTGCAAGGCTCAAGGCCCCGGCTATTTTCTGGGGAAAAAATAACCGGGGCCTCTTCTAGTACCTAGGCAAGAGTGGCAGTTAGGCCTTGCGTGCTTGCAGCGCCGCCTTTATCAGCCCGGAAAAGAGCGGGTGCGGCTTGGTCGGGCGTGAACGGTACTCGGGGTGAGCCTGAGTTGCGATGTAGTAGGGGTGCTCGCTAACAGGTAGTTCTACGAACTCAACCAGGGAGGAATCCGGGGAGGTACCCGAAATAACTAGACCTGCTTCTTCAAGCTGGGCGCGGTAGTCGTTGTTGACTTCGTAACGGTGGCGGTGACGTTCCGACACTTCGGTCGCACCGTAGACGCTAGCAGCCAGGGAGCCCTCAGCCAGGTGCGCAGGGTAAAGGCCCAGGCGCATGGTTCCACCCAGGTCGCCTGCACCCTCAACGTAGGCTTTCTGCTCTTCAATGGTGGCAATCAGGGGTGAGGCAGTCTCGGGGTCAAACTCGGTGGATGATGCATCGGTAATGCCCAGGACGTTGCGCGCATACTCTAGGACCATGGACTGGAGGCCTAAGCAGATACCTAGGGTGGGAATCTTGTTCTGGCGGGCATGACGCAGGGCACCGATCTTGCCATCCAGGCCACGGATACCGAAGCCACCGGGTACGAGCACAGCGTCCATGCCGCGAAGCTGATGGGCGGCGTCCTCGGGGCTTGAGCAGAGGTCTGCGGCTACCCACTTGATGTTTACCTTGGCGTCGTTAGCGAAGCCACCGGCACGCAGGGCCTCAGTCACCGACAGGTAAGCGTCGGGCAGGTCAATGTACTTACCAACCAGCGCGACGTGGAGCTCGGTCTTGGGGGTGTGTACCGCGCTCAGCAGCTTATCCCACTGGGTGAAGTCAAGGGGCTGAGCTTCGATGCCCAGGTAGTCCAAGATGTAGGTGTCCAGCTTCTGGCTGTGCAGGGTCTTGGGAATGTCATAGATGCTGGGCGCATCGGCGCAGGAGATAACGGCCTCGGGTTCTACGTCGCAGGCGTTACCAATCTTGACCTTGTGCGATTCGGGAACTTCGCGTTCACAGCGCAGAATCAGGCCGTCGGGAATGATGCCCAGGCCGCGCAGGGCCGCAACAGAGTGCTGGGTGGGCTTGGTTTTTAGTTCGCCGGAGGGCCCGATAAAGGGCACCAGCGATACGTGCAGGAAGAAGACGTTACGGCGGCCCAGATCGCGGCGGACCTGGCGTGCGGCTTCGAGGAAGGGCAGTGATTCGATATCACCTACAGTGCCGCCAATTTCGGTGATGATGATGTCGGGGGCGTTCTCGTCTTCAGCAGGCAGACGCATGCGGCGTTTAATTTCGTCAGTGATGTGCGGGATAACCTGTACGGTGTCGCCCAGGTATTCGCCGCGGCGTTCCTTGGCGATCACGTGGGAGTAGACCTGGCCGGTTGTGACGTTAGCGGACTGGCTGAGATTTTCGTCTAGGAACCGCTCATAGTGACCGATATCGAGGTCGGTTTCAGCGCCGTCGTCGGTCACAAAGACTTCACCGTGCTGGAAGGGGTTCATGGTGCCGGGGTCGACGTTGAGATAGGGGTCAAGCTTCTGCATGGTCACAGAAAGACCACGGGAGCGGAGGAGCCGGCCTAGAGATGAGGCGGAAAGGCCTTTGCCGAGAGATGATGCCACGCCACCGGTCACGAAGATCTGGCGGGTGACTTTACCGTTGTTTGATGTCTGAGTATCTACCACGGAATTCCAGCTTATCACCACTTTGGCCTGAATGGTTTCGCGGGACTTATCTTTATGTAAAATCACGTTTTCCCGTTCAGGAAAATCCGCGAAAACCGCACTAAGAAGAGCGGTTAAGGCGGATATTTTGTGGCCTCTGCCCTGGCTGACTGCCAGCAATCTCTCGTAGCAGTTCATTGTTCCTGCAGCTAAAGTTCTGAGGCCGGTACTCTCCTTTTAAAGCTGGCCAGCGTTCTGTAGTAGCTCGCGGGCGTGTTCTTGTGCGGCCGCCGATTGGTCGTGTCCAGAGAGCATACGGGCAAGTTCCACTACCCGTTCCTCGGACGAAAGTACCTGGACCTTAGAGAGGGAACCGTCATCGTTTTTACGCACCAGAATGTGTTGGTCGGCAAAGGCCGCGACCTGGGGCAGGTGGGTAACCACCAGTACCTGCACGTTCTTGGCCAGCATGGCAAGGCGACGGCCGATCTCGATAGCGGCTTTACCGCCCACGCCTGAGTCCACCTCGTCAAAGATAAAGGTGGGTACGGGGTCTACCTCAGAGAGTACAACTTCTAGTGCCAGCATGACACGGGAGAGCTCACCGCCCGAGGCCCCCTTACCCAGCGGCCTGGGAACAGCCTGCCGGTGGGGAGCCAGCATAAAGGCCACGGAGTCTTTGCCAAACCGGTGGAACTTCTCGGTTTCTTCTACCTGCACGACCAGTGAGGCGTTGGGCATGGCCAGAGCTGTCAGTTCTTCGCTCACCGCCAGGGCCAGCTTACGGGCGGCCTTGGACCGTAGCTCAGTGAGTTGGCTAGCCTGATTCCCCAGCGTTTCACGGAGCTGGCGGAGTTCGCTCTCCAAAGCCTCTTGGCGGGCCGGGTCATCGGTGAGAGTTGCAAGTCGGGCGCGTGATTCCTCAGCCCAGGCAAGGACCTCAGCAATATCGGCCCCATATTTGCGGGTCAGGGTTTTGAGCGCGGCACGGCGGTTCTCTACCTCGGCCAAGCGCTCGGGGCCTTCGCTATCTAACCCAGAAGTGTAGGCGGAGATTTCCTCGGCAATATCGGTGACATGAATCAGAGCCTCGTTCAAACGCCCTGCTAGCGAGGCTAAATCTGCGTCAGCTTCAGCCTCAGCGGCCAGGGCGAACCGGGCTGCATCGAGCAGTCCCAGCACATTTGGGGCATCGGCGTCTGCGTACTCACTGCCGGCCAGAGCTCTTGCTGCTGTGCTTGCGGCCAGCCGCAAAGACTCCACATTGGTTAGCTTCTGGCTCTCAATTCTTAGGGCTTCGTCTTCGCCGTCGGTAGGCGCGACCGAATCGATTTCGGCAAGTGCACCTTGAAGGGTCTGAGCTTCGAGAGCACGCGCCCTGGTGTTTTCGCGGACGTCACGCAGTTCTCCGGCGGCCTTGCGGTAGCGCTCATAGTTGAGGGTATAGCTTGCTAAGAGCTTTTCCAGTTTCTTACCGGCATAAGCATCTAGGGCAGCCCGCTGTTCGGCGGCATCTTTAAGCCGTAGTTGGTCTGACTGACCATGGACCGCGACCAGGGTGTGCCCAATATCAGCCAGCGTCCCGATAGGGGCAGAAACCCCACCAACGTGAGCGCGAGAACGCCCCGTGGCGCTCACGGTTCGGGCTAGCAGTAACTCCGAGCTACCGCCGTCGAGCTCTTCGACCGCTCCCCCAGCTTCTTCTGCCAGGTGGAGGGCGCGGTGCCCCTGTGGCAGACGGATAACGGCTTCAGCCAACGCATTTTTTGCACCGTTGCGCACGCTAGAAGCATCGGAACGAGCGCCCAGAAGCATGCCGAGGGCGGTCACGATCATGGTCTTACCGGCACCGGTTTCGCCGGTGAGCACCGAGAACCCCGGTTCAAGGGGTAGGCGAGCATCGGTGATCACGCCTAGGTCACGCAGATGGATTTCTTCAATCACGGGTGTGTATCTCTTCCGGGTATAGTTACTGAGCGCTGACTTGGGGCAGTGTACTGGTGGCCGGGCCCAGGGAATGGGGGCCACGCCAGCCGGCGATAGGCAGTTCAAATTTTTTGACCAGGCGCTCCGAGAAAGGCGCCGGGTGCATACGGGCCAAACGTACCGGCTTAGCAGAGCGGGTTACTTCAACGCGGGCACCCGGGGGCAGGTCGCTGGTTCGGCGGCCGTCGCACCAGAGCACGCCCTCAGCACCGTTGGTGGATACCAGCTCCACGGCCATCATGGAGGTGGGCGCGGTAACTAGGGGGCGGGCAAAGAGCGCGTGAGCCGATAGGGGAACCATCAGCATAGCTTCAACGCTGGGCCAAACCACGGGTCCACCACCGGAGAAGGCGTAGGCGGTGGAGCCTGTTGGCGTTGCGAGCACCACGCCATCACAGCCAAATGACGAGAGTGGGCGGCGGTCCACTTCAACGACTACTTCGATCATTTTTTCGCGGTTGCCCTTTTCAACGCTGGCCTCGTTGAGGGCCCAGGTATCAAGGATCTTAGTTCGCCCGTCCCACACTTTGACGTCAATAGCCATGCGTTCTTCAACGGTGTAGGCACCGGATACGACACGTTCAATCGTCTCGGCGAGGTCTACTTCTTCGGCTTCGGCCAGGAAGCCAACATGGCCGAGGTTAACGCCGATCAGAGGAATCTGGGTATGCCGAATCATCTCGGCAGCTCGCAGAATTGAGCCATCACCGCCTAAGACCATGCCAAGCTCAATGTCTTTGAGAGCCACGCTTTCGTGGGCTACCGCTACAGGTACGGGGTTCTCCCACTTTTCAGTCAGAGCCTCTAAGTCGGCACGGTTCATTACGGGAACCAGGCCGGCTTGGTAGAGCTGGGTACAGGTTGCGCGGGCGGCATCACGGGCCTCAAGACGACCGGTGTGGGCAAAGACCAGTATCTTGCGTTCACCGGCCAGGGGCTTGGGAGCTGAGTTTGCTGTTTCCTTCACCTTTTTAGGCTAACTGACAGCCCGAGGTTTTAGGGGCTTTTAAGCCCGGCAACACACATTTTTTCGAATATTTATTCGATTCCTGGTGTCAGGTTAGTATTCTAGAGGCTTACGGCACCAGAGGAAGAACTCCACATTACCGTCCTGCCCGGGCAGAGGGCTGGTTTCTTCCCCAAGAACTTCCAGACCCACAGCTTGAGCTGAGGCGCGGACACGGGCCACTGCTTCGGCTCGCGCGGCTGGGTCTGTTACGACACCACCTTTGCCAATGCGCGCTGGTCCTACCTCAAACTGGGGTTTGACCATCAGGAGCAGGTCACCGCCAGCAGCGGTTGCTCCTGCCAGCGGCCCAAGAACCTTAGTCAGGGAAATAAAGCTGAGGTCAGATACTGTGAGGTCCACCTGCCCGCCAATATCTTCAGGGCTCATGTGGCGCACGTTCATTCCCTCATAGACGGCAACATCCGGGTGGTTACGTATCTCGGGAACAAGCTGGTCGTGGCCTACGTCCACCGCGGCAACCCACGATGCCCCCCGGCGCAGCAAAACATCGGTGAAGCCGCCGGTCGAAGCGCCTGCGTCAAGGCAGCGCTTACCTACTACGGTCAGCCTGGGGAAAGCATCGAGAGCACCGGCAAGCTTGTGTCCAGCTCGGCTGACGTACTCGGTGAGCTCGCTCCTGCGGACGCTGACCTTATCAGCTTCGTGCACCTTGTGGGAGGCTTTCTGCACGGTTTGCCCGTTGACGCTAATGTGCCCGGCGTTAATCATTTTGGCAGCCAGGGTGCGTGAACGGGTGATGCCTGCTTGTACCATGTACTGGTCTAGCCGCACGCTACAGTTCCTTGCTCTCTGGCGCCCCGTGCTTATCCAGCTCGTCTTGCAGGCTCTGGACCAGGCGGCTTAACCGCTCGATACGTTCGGTGGGGTCGCAGGCAAGAGTCGCGGCAAGTTCTGCCTCAAACTCAGGGTCTAGGCTCACATCGGTCGTCGAGTCTTTAGTCGAATCGGCAGATATTGTTTCGTCCTGGAGTTTAGCCACGGTGTATATCCTTGGGGGAAGTGGGTTCACTCGCATGGGGGTGTTTGGCCCACCATGCCGCGCAGGCTACTCGCCAGCTATCGAGGTCGCTCCCCTGCCCCTGCAGGTGAATTTCCTCATCTCTTGCTAGAGCGGTCCAGCCAGCGCCTCGAGCCTCAATGCCGGTTTCGGTTTCTTGAAGCTGGATATGGGGGTAGGTCTCAAAGAAGCCGTTGAGGTCTTCCAAGATATAGGTGGGGCGTTCTCCGGGGATGGCGGCCAGAATGGTCTGGAAGGTCTCAACACCGGTCATCACAACAGCGGTTGCCATACCCGCTCGGTTACCGCCTTGGATGTCGGTGTCCAGGCGGTCCCCTACTACTAGGGGCTTGTGGGCGCCGAGTTTCTGGGCAGCTGTTTCAAAGATGGGGGTCTCGGGTTTACCGGCGACCAGGGGCTTGCGTCCGGTGGCTCTTGCTACCGCTGCAACCAGTGTGCCGTTGCCGGGAGCAAAACCGCGTTCTTTAGGGATAGTGAAGTCGGTATTAGATGCCACCCAGAGCACCGAATGATCAGCAAGGGTGTAGGAGGCCTCAGCCAGGTCTTCCCAGCACATCTTGGGGTTGAAACCCTGGGCCACGGCAAGGGGTTCATCGGCCTGGCTGGTCACGGGCCTTAGACCCTCTGCAGCTACACAATCTGCTAGAGCCTGTGCACCGGTAATTAGAACCTTAGAGCCTGCCGGTAGCTGGGTAGCCAGTAGGTGAGCGGCTGCCTGGGCTGAGCTGACCACGTGATCAGCATCGGTTTTGACTCCTAGCTCAACCAGGTGGTCGGCAACTGTTTGCACGCTACGGGAGGCATTGTTGGTGACAAATGCAAGGGCGATGCCCTGCTCCTGGGCGCGGTTAAGCGCTTGGGGTGCTCCCTCAATGGCGTAGGGGCCAGCGTAAACTACGCCATCAAGGTCGGACAGGATAGCGTCGTATGCGGCTAGCAGCATTAGGCTTCTTCCTCTATGGGCGCTTCATGGTCAGCGGAGACTTGGTGGAGGTTTTCCTCTTCAGCCTCTTCTTCACTGACCACGGCTTCAGCTGTGGTGAGCCCTTCTTGAGCGTCATCAAGGCCGGCTACTGGGTCTTCTGCTTGGCTAGTTTCCTGATCGGAAGGTGCCGATTCCTGGCTCTGGGCTTCAGCGGCTTCAAGGTCTACTGAAACTTCCTCAGGTTCAAGCAAATCTTCTTCGGTGAAGATGTCAAAGATTTCGGGCTCCACGAAGTCTCCCTGGCCCAGTGCGGCCTCAGTCATGAGCGCTAGACGGGCCCAGCGGGCCGCTTCTTTGGTTCGGCCATCCTGCTGCAGCAGTTCAGCGTAGGCCTTGAATAGGCGGGGTGAGTAGTCATAGCCGCGCTTGGGGTTAAGCTCGGGAATTTCGAGTGCAGAGATAGCCTTTGAGAGTTCGCCCCGGTCAAGGTAGATACCGGAGACAACAATTGCTACCTCTGAACGTACGGCTGCGGGTACTTCCTCTTGGTTGGCCTCATCGGCCAAGGTAAGTGCCTTATCAACCCTACCCAGGGCGCGTTCGCAGTCCACTAGCAGGGCAAGGTGGTCATGAGAACCGGAGATACGGCGGTGGGTGCGGAGCTCACGCAGGGCAAGCCCAAAGTTTTCTGCTGCGTAGGCGGCAATGCCTACGACTTCGCGGACGACGCCGATACGGCCTGCTCGTTTAGAGGCAGCGATCGCGTGTTCGAGTGCGAAGTCGGGGTCAATATCGAGGTAACGCCCAACCATGACCAGGTGCTTAGCTACGGTCTCTGCGTTCTGGGCTTCGAGCTGGCGTAGAGCACGCAGAGTCCAGTTCTCTAGCTCTTTCCCGGTAACGTCTGTGTCAATCTCGGGTGCCTTCTTGGAAGGCCTGTAGTCGGTTTTTTCAGCCTCTCGGTCCTTGTAGCCTTGCTTCCTATCGCGGTCAAAGTCACGGCGGGGGCCGTTGGAGTTGCGATCTTTGGAGAATTTGTCCTTCCTTGGACCGTTGGAGTTGCGGTCGTCGTAGCGCTTTCCGCCACGCTGTGAGTCAAAGTGTTTCTTCTTCTCGCCGCGGAAGGGGCTCTCACCCTCCTGCTTGCGGTAGCCGCCTTCGGTGCGGTCTCCGTAGCTACGTTTACTGTTAGAGGAGTTCTGGGGCCTGCTCTTCTTGTATCCACCTCGGTTAGATTCTGAGTGGTTGCGTGAGTAATCAGCCAAGTGTTCTCCTCTATAGTGTTCTGTTATCCGGGCTAACTGTCTTGCCCTGTGCTGGACGCTGGCTTCTAGTTTATCGGGCTTAGTATCTACTTGCGTAGTGGGGTAGACAGGTTTGGGGTGCGTTTTCAGGCACATCCGCTGTCAAGATAGAGCTTGGGTATAGCTGGACACTGTTTTCTTATTAAA